>PKCL01000430.1 GCA_002862165.1 Planctomycetaceae bacterium | reverse complement strand
CTGATGCATGGAATGGAAAACGTTTTAACAGCCCAAACGACTTAGCTGTCCATACATCTGGAGCCATTTATTTCACCGACCCACCATACGGACTTCCTGATGGTTTTGATGATGCACGAAGGGAAATCGATTGCTGTGGAGTCTTTCGGTTGCAGCCAAACGGAACAGTTGATCTTGTCTGTAACACCATGACACGTCCAAATGGTATTGCATTCTCACCTGATCAGAAAAAACTCTATATTTCACAGTCCGATCCGAATGAGCCCATACTCAAAGTATTTAATGTTCTTGACAACGGAATGCTAGATGCTGGCACAACTTTTTTTGACACCACAAATCTTATAGCAAAACGCAAAGGCAACCCTGATGGATTGGCGGTCGACGTGAAAGGCAACTTATTTGCGACGGGGCCAGGTGGTGTCTTGGTCATATCCCCAGATGGTACACATCTTGGAACGATTTTAACCGGACAAAAAACGGCGAATTGCTGCTTCGGTGAAGATGGTCAATCGCTGTTTATCACAGCTGACATGTATCTATGTCGTGTACGTCTTACAACTCGTGGTTGGTAGATCACCATATTCTTATGGTTTATAGCTTCGCAATATATTACGAGGCTGTTGGCCAGGCAAAAAGACGAAGCCGGTTTCCATCTGGATCATCAGTGACCAATTCTCGAAATCCCTCAGGGTGAGTTTTAGGTTCAACCACGTCAGCATCTGCAGCTCGAAGACGGGCATGTGTTGCCTCTAAGTCAATGACCTCGAAACCAAGGCTCCACCGTCCACTGGCCGCGCCAGCATTTTCACGACTGAGAATCGCAACCCGGGTATCACCTGCCTCAAAAAGTGCATATCCATCATCGACAACACGGACGAGAACGCGAAGGCCAAGAACGTTCCGATACCACTGAACCATGTGCTCCCACTGAGCTGTCCGTAATTCGACGCTAAATAACATTGGCCGATGGTGCGTTCGAATATGCATTATTAAGGTTCACTTCGAGGTCTAAATACTGTTATTGAGCATAGTTTATTCTAACCCTGGTCGAACCCTGGTCGAACCCTGGGTAGTACCTGGGATGTCCCGTATTCGACCAGAGACTGCCTCCTCCTTCTCTGTTATCCGGCTGCCCTTTCGAAATTTGTGAGAAAAGCAGACAATGAGTTATTCCAGTGTCTCAGGACTTTGATATCCCCCGGAAAACTAGAGCCGACTGATGTCTTCTTCGTCACCAACTGCTACTGACCAACCCTCCTCCACCGTTGCTGCCCTCCTCCAGGCCCGTCGAGATAAACTGGCCAAGCTCCAGGAACTCGGAATAGATCCGTGGGGAAGTCGTTTCGATGATGCCCACCCCGTTGAAACAGTTCGAAAACAGGGTGATTCCATTGCGCAGGATGCTGACGATGGACCAACCGTACGAGTCGCTGGTCGTATCATGCTGCTCCGTAATGCGGGCCGACTGGTATTTCTTGATCTTGTTGATCGTACTGGCCGAATCCAGGTCATGATTGGCAAAAAACAGGTTGGTACAGATATTTGGCCGGTTGTTGGCTGCCTTGATCTTGGTGACATCATCGGTGTCGAAGGCAGACTTGGGTATTCGAACTCTGGCGAAATGACGATCTTTGCCAGTAGTCTGACATTTCTCACAAAGTCATTAGAAACACCCCCGGATAAATATCACGGTCTTGTTGATCCTGAACTCCGTCAACGGATGCGGTACCTTGATCTCATCCATGGTGAAGGTGTACGTGATCGATTTGTTGCTCGAAGTAAGATTATTGAGGCAATACGTCGAGTGCTCACTGATCGTGGGTATCTTGAGGTAGAGGGGCCTACTCTTCAAGAAACTGCAGGTGGGGCCGCTGCACGTCCATTTACGACACATCACAACGCACTCGATATGCCCCTCGTAATGCGAATTGCGTTAGAGCTCCACCTCAAAAGATTGCTCGTTGGTGGCATGGAACGAGTTTTTGAACTAGGCCGTGTCTATCGTAATGAAGGTATTAGCCCACGCCATAATCCTGAATTTACCATGATGGAAGCCTATGAAGCATACGGTGATTACGCCTCCATGATGGATCTGACAGAAGCAATACTCGTTGCAGCGGCTGAAGCAGCGGGTGCACCAGAGACATTCACCTGGATGGGGCATGAGGTCAGCCTTAAGCCACCCTTTCCTCGAAAGCGATACGACGACCTGCTTGCCGAAGTAACAGGCTGCGACCCGCTCGACCCATCAAGTGTGGCAAATGAAGCCGCAAAACACGATATTGAAACCGCTGGTCGTCACCAGGACGTCATTAAAAGTGAGCTCTTCGAAGCAACCGTGGAAAAGACACTCTCCGGTCCAATTTTTGTCATTGATTACCCCGCCGCGGTCTGCCCACTGACAAAGAGAAAAACAGGTTCGCCAGACATTGCTGAACGATTTGAGCTCTATGTGGCTGGCATGGAATTAGCTAACGCCTATACCGAACTCAACGATCCTGATCTTCAGGAAGAACTTTTCAAGACACAATTAGCTGGGCTATCTGACGATGAATCCATGGCCCGAATGGATCATGACTTTATCAAATCACTTCGGCACGGCATGCCACCAGCCGGTGGTCTCGGTATTGGGATTGATCGCCTTGTGATGTTTTTGACACAAGCCAGTTCGATCCGTGACATTATCCTATTTCCAATCCACCGTCCCCACAGCGGTGGCTGATACCGCGATTGGCGATATGTACAAACTCCTTCTTTGTTGGCGATATCTTCGGACACGATGGATTGCACTTGCTAGTGTCATTAGTGTGACACTAGGTGTGGCAACGATGATTGTCGTGAACTCTGTCATGGCTGGCTTCTCACATGAAATGCAAACCCGTATCCATGGAATTCTGTCTGATATTGTTTTCGAAAGTCACTCTCTGTCTGGATTTCAAGATCCACAATGGCATATAGAAGAAATTGAGCGGGCAGCTGGTGATCAGATAGCCGGCATGACTCCAACTGTTGCAGTACCGGCTATGCTCAGTTTTCAGGTTCGTGGACAGTGGGTGACACGCCAGGTCATGTTCATTGGTATCGATCCAAGAACGCATGCACAGGTGAGTGACTTTGGGCAATATCTCCAGCACCCTACGAACAGAGAACAGCTCTCTTTCAGTCTGCGAGAGGGTGGCTACGACACGACTGATAGTCAAAATCCAACAGAAACCCCAACTCGGCCTGCTTTGGAACATGCTGGCTGGCCACACCGTCGAATGCGTGTAGAACGAGAGCGTCTTTGGAAAGAGCGTCTCGAGACAAAGAAATCTGCTGAGAACAGCGCTACACGCTCAGTTGATCAGCAGGTTCAGGCTGTGCTTGCCGCGACCAGCCCGGAAGACATTTCTACTGAAGCGGCTTCTGATGCCACTGAAGATGGCGAAAGCCGCAAGAATCCGTTTCAAACAGCTCGGCCGGCTCAAGGACGTGTCATGGACCTAGCCAAAGAGCAGTTCACAGGTATCGTTCCAGGCATTGGGTTGGCAAGTTTTCGAAACCGTCAGGGAGTTGATCAATTTCTCACACTGCCGGGTGATGATGTAAAAATAACATTCCCAACTGCCGGCACACCACCAAAAGCTGTGAGTGACAACTTTACGATTGTTGATTTCTACGAAAGTAAAATGAGCGAATATGACTCAAACTTTGTTTTTGTTCCTATCGAAGCACTTCAACGAATGCGGGGAATGATTGATCCACAGACTGGGATTCCAAGTGTGAATTCAATCCAGATACGTCTCAAGCCAGATGCAAAGCTGAACGAGGTAAGAGACCGTTTACGGGAAGTTTTCCCTTCTGACCTCTACGCAATCGCAAGCTGGCGAGACAAACAGGGGCCTCTCCTATCAGCGGTTGATATGGAAATGGCAGTTCTCAATATCCTGCTCTTCCTTATTATTGCAGTTGCAGGGTTCGGCATCCTGGCAATCTTTTTTATGATTGTTGTTGAAAAGACACGTGACATTGGAATTCTGAAGGCCCTCGGGGCAACGTCTTCTGGTATTGCTGGTATTTTTCTTGGATACGGGCTCTTTCTTGGTCTCCTTGGTGCCGGTGCTGGTCTCGTTCTCGGCCTGAGCATCACCTACAACATCAATCAAATACGACAAGCCGTCGAATGGTGTACAGGATCAAGAGTATTCGATCCATCGATTTACTACTTTTTCCAGATTCCAACGATCATTGATCCAGTCACAATTAGCTGGATTATTCTCGGTGCAATAATCATTGCTACTGGTTCGAGTGTCTTACCTGCGGTACGAGCAGCCCGCCTCCATGCAGTAGAGGCTTTACGACATGAGTGATTTAGAAATGCCACCGAAGATAGCACCAATGCTGGAAACTCGGCAGGTGTGTAAGCAGTATCAATCCGGGACGACCACTCTTGAGGTTCTTCGCGGTGTTGACTTTACACTCGAGAAAGGTGGCTTTCTTGCTGTTGTCGGCCAGAGTGGCTCTGGAAAAAGCACCTTGCTCCATGTGATGGGGCTTCTTGATGCTCCTGATAGCGGTGAAGTCTGGATCGATGGACAACGCATCGACAACCTCCCCGGTCGTGAAAAAGACCGACTTCGAAATAGTGCGATAGGCATGGTATTTCAGGCCTATCATTTACTCCCTGAACTCACTGCTTTGGAAAATGTACTTGCTCCGCTTCTCATTCGGCACGGTATTTTCGACTGGTTTACTCAGCGTGGAATAGCTCAAGAAAAGGCAAAGGTACTCCTTGATCGATTCGGCCTCAGTAACAGGCTCCATCATCGGCCAAGACAATTGTCAGGGGGTGAAATGCAGCGTGTGGCTATTGCCCGAGCTTTAATTACCGATCCTCAGGTTTTGCTAGCTGATGAACCGACCGGTAATCTCGATGAAGAAAGTGGTGCTGGTATCATTGAAGCGCTCGCTGAGTTGAACCGAGACAAAGGTCTATCTATAGTGCTCGTCACGCATGATGCTGATATTGCCAGCCAAGCACGTGGCATTGTTCGCCTTGCCGCCGGAACCGTAGATATAATGGATCCAGGGGCAGCCGATTCGGCGGCATAATTGAAGTCAAAATAGTTCTGCCAAAAGGATAATGAAATAATGCCTCGAACCATCTTCATGAATGACCACCTTGTCCCTGAAGAGGAAGCTCGTATCAGTGTGTTCGATCATGGTCTCCTCTACGGAGACGGTGTTTTTGAAGGGCTTCGAAGTTATTCAGGTCGAGTGTTTCGACTCAGCGATCATCTCGACAGGTTATGGGCGAGTGCACGAGCTATCTGCCTTGAGATTCCAATGAGTCGAGAACAAATGTCGCAGGCTATTCTCGATACACTCACTGCCAACCAACTTGAAGATGGTTATATTCGGCTGATTGTGACACGTGGTGCAGGAACACTTGGGCTCGATCCAAACCGTTGTCATAATCCACAGGTTATCATTATCGCAGATACAATAAGTTTGTATCCAAAAGAATTCTATGAACAAGGTTTACGAATTGTCACTGCTGCAACACAGCGAATTCAGACAGCTGCGCTCTCTCCTCGAATCAAATCCTTGAACTATCTGAATAATATCATGGCGAAACTCGAAGGGCTTCAGGCTGGCTGTGTCGAAGCATTGATGCTCAACCATAAAGGAGAAGTCGCTGAATGCACCGGAGACAATATCTTTGTTGTTCGGGGCGAACGAATGCTCACGCCACCACCCGATGCTGGTATTCTTGAGGGCATAACACGCTTAGCGGTGATGGAACTAGCTGCCAAGGAAGGCATTGACTGTCGAGAAGCGACACTGACTCGACATGATCTCTATACAGCCGACGAATGCTTTTTAACAGGGACGGCAGCAGAAGTTATTCCCGTTGTAGAGATCGATGGACGTCCAATAGGTGAGGGCATTCCTGGCCCGATCACGAAAATATTGAAGGATTGTTTTCACTCTCTTGTGAGACAGAGCGTTTAACCACAACGCCGACTTGAAAACACAGACTTCAAATATTCTTGCTGATAGACATTGAGTCTTGGGTCGAGAATCTCGCATGGGCTTCTTCACTACCGATGGAATTCCTGCTGCTCCAAGGAATCCATGTCCATCGGCCGAGCGGCACATCGTGTCGGAAAGACATAGGACCAACCTGCTGATTCCAGGCGTGCTGCCAACTGGCTCGCTTCTTTGGCTGTGCGACAGATACTAAAACAGGCACTCCCGCTACCCGTGAGAAGAGGATGTAATGCATCGTACTTCGCCATATCGCAAAGCAATGTATCAACTGATGGTGCAAGGGTTCGGGCTGATTGCTGCAGAGCGTTATGCATCAGCGGAAGAGCATGGCGAATTGAATTTTCTTGAAGATACATGGCCAGTGATGCTGCTTCACCACGACGCTGAGCATTTGGTTCACACGCTGCGTACACCTTTGCTGTTGAAAGCCCCTCTGACGGGCAGGCAATGACCACGTCAAGTGCAGGAATACCATCGATTGGTGTCACGTGCTCACCTCGCCCATGAACAAGACCAGCACCGCCTGCAAAAAACCAAGGAATATCGCTTCCAAGTTCTGCTGATAATTCAGCAAGCTGGTCTTTTGTCCAATCGAGATTCCAGATTTTGGAAGCAGCAAATAAAGCAGATGCGGCGTCACTTGATCCACCACCAAGACCAGCACCTGAGGGAATGTGCTTTTCAAGACGAATGCTAAGACCCACATCGACATTCGCTCGTTCAGCTAAAAGCCGTATTGCTCGCAGCACCAGATTGCTATCGTCGTCAGGAACATCGCGAGCAAGCGAATGGCCTGATGCACTCCCAAGCCGTCCAGCAAAAACAACCTCAAGTGAAAACTCACCTGCCGGCAATCGCCGCATATGAAGCCGATCATACAACGACACTGGAACCATAAGACTCTCAAGCTCATGAAAACCGTCATGACGACGCTCAAGAACTGCGAGCGAGAAATTTAACTTAGCAGGTGCACCGATAACTATGTGATCTAATCCGCCTGCCTGAAGTGATCTCTGATGCATCGTATTCCCAATCCCTATGCCCATTCCCAATCTCTATGACCAGAAGACATGCTCATTACTGCTCTTGTTTTGCCTTGATCCATCTACGCTATTTAATCAAAGCATTTTCACTATTCTGCTGCTTGGTAACACCCCACGGTTCTGCTGTACAGATGCCACATGGTAAGGTACAGAGCGAGTCACGCGTGCCACAAAGGGTACAACGAGTATTTCCCACCAACTCTCGACAACAACTATTGCCAGTTGGTTACAAAGTTAATTGTAAGACCGGCCAGAATGAGCCCAATTGCAACCAGAGAGGCCAATAAAATTGAGATACTACGACCAGCCCATATATCTTCTCGGATCATCTCGGTGCGGTCGTCTTTATCAAAAGACTCATTCCAGACTGGAAAAGTCTGTTCGTCATAAACCCACTTTGTTCGGTCTTCAAATTGCTGCTGGCTCATTGGTGACGATTAGTATTCTCAGAGGGGAATAAAAGGACGGAGAACGTTCTCCCTTTCCATAGCACTTTACATGCTTCTTCGACCTCATGCCAGTCGGTCTTTAACGAGAAATGATTCATGCCGCCTAATACAACGCCAATAACGATGGGAATAACCCAACCGAACCACCTGCCACACATACTTGATCCAGAGTTTGATTTCAGAGCGTGGCTTTCCCATGCAGGGCAACCCGCTTGGAGGGCTAAAGCGGTGTACGGATGGCTTCATGCACGACGGGCAGATTCTTTTTCTGACATGACCGATTTGCCACATGATCTTCGGCAACAGTTAGACGCTGAATTAAGAATTTGGACAACTCACATTGCCCGCCATCAAGTCGCTGAAGACGGGACTGAAAAACT
>PKCL01000062.1 GCA_002862165.1 Planctomycetaceae bacterium | reverse complement strand
GCACCTCGGCCAACAAGCAGGGGTACGACACCAAGAATAAACGCGAGAGACGTCATCAGAATTGGTCGCAGTCGTTGAGTCGATGCCTCAAGAATTGCCTGCATGCGTGGCAGGCCATCGGCTTCACGCTGTTTGGCGAACTCTACAATCAAAATGGCGTTCTTAGCTGCCAGCCCTACAAGAACGAGAAGCCCAATTTGAGTGAAAATATTATTGTCACTCCCGGCAATCCAGACACCTGCTATAGCGGCCAGCAGACACATTGGCACAATCAAAATAACAGCGAGCGGTAGCAGCCAGCTTTCATACTGAGCAGCAAGTACAAGAAACACAAAAAGAGTTCCCATTGCAAAGACAAAGCTCGCGGTATTGCCAGCAAGTATTTGTTGAAGAGACAAGTCTGTCCATTCAAAGTCAATACCCGGAGGGAGCAATCCTCGTCCGTCAGGAGGTTCTGCTGCGAGCGTTTGAACCAGGGCAATGGCATCACCAGAACTCGTGCCAGGCAATGTCGTTCCAGAAAGATCGGCAGATGGTGCAAGGTTGTATCGTGTGACAACCGCTGGACCACTGGTTTCTTCGACGGTCAGGAGTGTTGCCAGTGGCACCATTTCTTTGTCAGTATTGCGAACTTCAAGTCTGCCGATGTCTTCCGGACGCATTCGGAATGGTGCATCAGCCTGAGCCATAACCTGCCAGTTTCTACCAAAGGCCGTGAAGTCATTGACGTAAGCACTGCCAAGATATACCTGGAGTGTCTGATGAATTGACTCGATCGATACACCCGCTGCTTTTGCCTTCGTCCGATCAATGTTGATGAATAGTTGAGGTTGATTTGCTTTAAAGGTTGAGAAAAGTCCAACTAGTCCTGGCTGTGCAGTAAGAGCATCAGCTAAGCCGGCTGTTGATTGCTCGAGTTCCGTTGCTCCGTGGCCTGTGCGATCTACAACTTGAAGCTTAAAACCACCCGTGTTTCCGAGACCATCAATTGGTGGTGCATTAAAGACGACACAGCTTGCTTCACGCACACGATGAAATGCTGTTCGCAATGTTTTTGCTATGTTGAAAGATGATTGTTCAGGATTGATGACTCGAGTCGCAAACGGATCTAGCATGATAAACATGCCACCAGCATTCGACAGGCTCACGCTTGATAATAAGGAATAGCCTGAGACAGATATCGTGTGGGCAACACCGGGTGTCTCCGCAGCAATCTTTTCCAGTTCATGAATGACACGAGCTGTCCTCTCGTGACTTGCTCCTTCGGGGAGCACTGCATTGACAAGAAGATACCCCTTGTCTTGTTCTGGAATGAAGCCCACAGGGACTGTATTGAATCCAAAATAGGTGAGGCCCATCAGGGCAATATAAATCCCCACCATCACGATGCCAATTCTTAAAAGAAAACCAACAACTGCTCCATAGACTCCTGTCGTGACATTAAAGAAGAGATTGAAAAGTTTAAAAACCCACGCAAGAAGCATGTTGAAGACGGGGGTGATAAAAAATCCACTAACAAATCCAGCTCCAAATACACTGAACCTGACAGCCCACATAGAGAAAGAAGACAAAGGTCCGTCAGCGATACCTATCCAGACAAGCGCAAAGTCTTCAGCAACCCAGAGTGCCAAAAGGCCAGTGAGCAAGCACACCACGGTACTTGGTAGAGCATCGTTCTTGCGGTGTTTCCTGTCGGCTGAATCATTCGTAGCGTGCCCTTTGAAGAGGATTGCTGCCAGCGCCGGAGACAGGGTGAGTGAATTGATGGCTGAGAATGCAGTACTCGCAGCAATTGTGATAGCAAACTGTCGATAGAACTCACCGCTTATACCCGTAATAAATGCTGTTGGAATAAAAACGGCTGCCAGCACCAAGGCAATTGCAATCAGTGCACCACCGACTTCACGCATTGCTTGCCGTGCAGCTTCGCGTGGTTGAAGCCCCTTACGAATCAGACGCTCTACATTTTCGACAACGACAATGGCGTCATCAACAACAATACCGATAGCAAGTACGAGGCCAAATAATGAAAGGTTATTCAGTGAGAAACCAAGGCCGGCCATCACTGCGAAAGTGCCAATCAAAGAAACTGGTACCGCAATCATGGGTATTAATGTTGCCCGCCAGTTTTGGAGAAACAAAAGGACAACAATGAAAACAAGGATCACTGCCTCAAAAAGTGTTTTTATAACCTCTTGGATACTTTCCTCTACAAAAATAGTCGTGTCATAGAGAACACCATATTCCAAACCGGAAGGGAAGTTTGTAGCAAGCTTTTCCATTTCCTGCCGGACACGTTTCGCTGTTGCAATCGCGTTCGATCCAGGACGCTGGAAGATTGCAAGCGTTATTGTCTCGTGACCATCGAGGCGACTCACTGTATCTTCATTTTTTGCACCAAGTTCGACTCGTCCGACATCACGAATCCGAACAATTTCGCTACCAACGATCTGTGTGCCAGGTGTTGCTGGTGTGTCATGTCCAGTTTTTACAATGACATTTTCAAACTCTTCAGGCTCAAGGAGCCGTCCAGTGGTATGGAGAGGTACTTGAAATGCTATTCCAGGAGATGCAGGTGGCTGACCAAGACGGCCGGCCGGTACCTGGATATTCTGTTCGCGTAATGCGCGGACAACATCACCAGCAGTCATATTGCGAGTTGCGAGTTCATCTGGATGAAGCCAGATTCGCATGGAATAGTCACGGGCTCCAAGAAAAGAAACATCGCCCACGCCATCAAGTCGTGCTATTGCATCCTTCACTTGAATCAACGCATAGTTGCTCAGATAGAGTTGATCATACCTGCCGTCTGGTGAAAACAGATTGACACAAAGAAGAATACTTGGTGATTTCTTTTTGGTAATCACCCCTTGCCGTTTTACTTCAACAGGTAATTTGGCCTCTGCAATCGCAACACGATTCTGTGTCAATACTTGAGCGAGATCGATGTCGGTCCCGAGTTTGAATGTGACATCAATAACAGATTGCCCGTCACCGGTGCTTTTCGATGAGATGAACAGCATATCTTCGACACCATTGACCTCCTGTTCGATTGGGGTTGTGACAGTGTCGGCAACGACCTGAGCAGATGCACCGGGATACACGGTTTGGATTGATATAGTTGGTGGTACAACCTCTGGGTATTGGCCCACGGGAAGCCCAATGGCAGCAATACCACCAACGATAACAATCACAAGTGAAAGTACCGTTGCGAAGACTGGCCTGTTGATAAAAAACTGGCTGATCACGGGCTCGTCATTTCCTGTGGTGTTTGACGAATCATTGATTCTTCCAAAGGCTGCACAATACTGCCTTCACGGGCTCGTGACATACCAGAAATAACGATGCGTTCATTGCCATTGAGACCATCTTGGACGACACGGAGCATTCCATCACGAGATGGAATGCTTCGTCCAGTGGTTACGGTTCGATACTCAACTCGGTTTTCTTCATCAACAACTGCAACATATTTTCGACTCTGATCGATGCCAAGAGACCGTTCTGGAACCAGCATTGTTTTCTCTGGTTCGGCAGTTGTAAGTTGTACTCGCATGAACATGCCAGGTGTAATGAGCTCGTCTGTATTAGGTAGGAGTCCGCGGCATCGTACAGTTCCAGTGGTTGGCTTCACGCCGATATCTACAAAGTCAAGAATGCCTTTGTGCAGAAAAAGTTTTTCTGTGACGAGTCGTGCAGAAATAGGTATTTCAAGTTCTTTAATATCTCGCCATGTGACGACTTCGCCACCACGTTTTGCAATTGCCCGCTGACGTGCGAGCAGCAGCGCGCGTTCGTCAGTATTAAAATACACCTCAATAGGCGAAGTGGTAACGACTGTTGTCAAACGTGTTGCCAGACCACCAGTCCCTACAACAAGATCTCCGACATCTACTTCACGTGTACTTACTCGACCAGTTAGTGGTGTTATCACCTCACAAAATTCAATATCGAGTTCAGCTTGAGCGACCGCTGCACGAGATTTATCAAGCATTGCTTTAGCAACATCACGCCTCGCAACGAGTATCTCGTATTGCTCTCGTGTCACGACTGCTTTCGGAAGTAGTTTTTGATAGCGAGATACTTCACTCTCCAGCTCATTTAATTCAGCAAGGGCTTTGGCAACGTCAGCCTGCGACTGGTCACGAACCACGAGATACGGTCGTTGATCAATTGAGAATAAGAGATCACCTTTTGTTATTCGCTGGCCATCACTGAAGTGAACCTGTGTGATAAATCCTGAAACACGAGCTTTGATCTCAACAGTTTCGACAGCGGCGGCATTTCCATTGAATTCCAAAGGGTTGGCGAGGTTCTGGATGCTTGGTTGTGTGACGATGACCTCAGGAATGGGCGGTGTAATCAGAGAAGGAGTTGGCCGCTGGCAGCCCGTGAGCATACAGAGAGCAAGCATGAAAAGCTGCAAGACAGAGCGAGATGAATGATGCATGTACACGTAACGATTTCCTGAGCACAAAAGATGTAAGGAATCTTGGATTCTATGATCTTACACGTTGAAAGTGTCTACGCCCGCACCACCTGCAAAAACCGTATTATTGATTCTTACAGGGTGAACACTATGTGCGTCTGTACCACGATAGATGGTTTTTTGAGAAACATTTTCGTATTCAATGACAGCCGCGTGAACTCTTGATTCTGGCGGGTATGATAAGGAGGTCGTTACAAGATAATCTCCTTCCTTTTTTTGGAACAAGTCAGTGGCAGAATCAAATCACTCTTCAGATGACCCTCTCCATTTTGCAGCCCGTACATCCATTGAACAAGTTGAGGAAGGCAATGAACTTGCTCCCAAGTTTGATGACAAGGGATTTATTCCATGCGTTACAACGAATCATACGACAGGTGAGTTACTGATGGTTGCCGTGATGAATCAAGAAGCGCTCGAAAAAACAGTCCTCACCGGAGAAGCCCATTACTTCAGTCGTAGTCGTCAGTGCCTCTGGCACAAGGGGGCGACAAGTGGTCTTGTCCAGAGAGTTATTGAGATGCGAATTGATGATGATCAAGACTGCGTCTGGTTACGAGTTGATGTGACTGGTGATGCGAGTTGTCATGTCGGTTATCGCTCCTGCTTTTACCGTAAAGTGCCCGTAGGCGTTCAACGTGAAAATAGTACAGCGCTTGAGTTTCTTGAAACCGAGAAGACCTTTGATCCCAAAGAAGTCTACGGCGATGCCCCTAATCCAACGCAGTTGTAACCTTAGAAATGAATGCTGAGCAAAAATCTACAATGCCTGATACATCAACAACACAACTCGCACTTATTCGCCAATTGAAATTCTGTGCCGGTCATAGACTCTATCGTCACGAGAGTCGATGTGCATTTTTTCATGGGCACAACTATCGTGTTGACCTTGAAGTGGTGGCAGCAAACGGTGGTCATGAGGTTGATGAAGTTGGTCGAATTGTGGATTTTTCCCTGATTAAAAAACGAATGCTTGGATGGCTTGATGATCACTGGGATCATGCTTTTCTGATCTATGAAAAAGATAAAAATGCGCTTGCTGCTATCGAGATCGTAGAGCCTGTCAAGTATTTTGTCATGCCGCAAAATCCGACAGCAGAAAATATGGCACGGTATCTTCTTGAAGTGGTGAGCCCTCACGTGTTGTCAGATCTTGGTGTGATAGCGAGACAAGTTTCACTTTGGGAAACAACTGAAGCATGTGCTGTCGCAACACGATCGGAACATTTGGAAGCTATTGTTCCGGCTGTACCCGGTGTAGCTATTGTGAAAGATAGTAGAAATTCGGTGGTGCTATGAGTGCTTCAGAAACAGGTAGTATCTTTGGGCGTTTTCCAACGACTCGTTTCCGCAGAAATCGGCAGCACGAATGGCTTCGCGAGATGGTGGCGGAAACAAGTGTGTCACCACAAGACCTTGTCTGGCCACTCTTTGTGCACGATAAAGCGGGACGCGAACCGGTTACGGCAATGCCTGGTGTGAATCGCCTGGCAATTGACGGTGTTGTACAAGCAGCATCTGAGGCAAAGTCTTTAGGTATCCCAGCAATAGCACTCTTTCCAGTGATTGATCAGGAACGGAAAACAGCAGATGGGCAGCATGCTGTTGATCCGGATAATCTCGTATGCCGGACTATTCAAGCAGTGCGAGCTGAGACAGGAAATGATGTTGGCATTATTTGTGATGTTGCACTCGACCCGTACACGACCCATGGTCATGACGGTCTTCTTGAAAACGGTCACATATTGAATGACGAGACCGTCACCGTGCTGCAGCAGCAGGCTGTCGTGCTTGCTCAGGCAGGCTGCCATATCATTGCACCATCAGACATGATGGACGGTAGAGTAGGAGCGATTAGAGAGGCACTTGATAAAAATCATCATGATGAAGTGGGTATTCTTGCATACGCAGCAAAGTATGCCTCTGCATATTATGGACCCTTTCGTGACGCGCTTGGTAGTCATGCGGCTCTTGATACAGCAAAATCTCTTGGTGTCGGGGATAAAAAAACGTATCAAATGAACCCAGCGAACTCAGATGAAGCAGTACGAGAGGTTGCCTTCGATCTCGATGAAGGTGCAGATTTGGTCATGGTCAAACCAGCCATAACGTGTCTGGATATTATCTATCGGGTGAAAAAAACCTTTGGTGTCCCAACACTTGCCTATCAGGTTAGTGGGGAATACGCGATGATTCAGGCCGCTGCCGCAAACGGCTGGCTCGATGGGCAGCGGGCTGCTTTCGAAGCAATCCTTGCGATGAAAAGGGCTGGTGCCGACGCTATACTGACGTATTTTGCACCACAAATTGCGAGACAGTGCTGAAACAGCAGGTGTGAAAGAGATCAAATCGAGTGCCACGCGATTTTTTTGGAACCTTTCTACAAAAGGTTCATGTTGACGGGATACGGATACATTTCTCATGATCTTGGGATCGCGGATGTGGAAGAATCGTTTACTTTTCACCATCTGACATAACTCAGTTTCCATACCATGACGATTAAGTCGTCTGGGAAAAATATCTCTGAAAGGATGCTATGCACGCTTCACGCATTTCGGCCCAATGCCTTGCACTATTTGGATGCCTCAGCCTTATGCTGTTCCCCGTTTCTGCAAATGCGCAAACCCCCTCGGCAGTCGACACTGAATTAGAAAGAGTGCGTGGGAACTGGCGAGTTGTTGAGCTCGTTGAAAATGGTCAAGAAATCCCAGATGAGCAGATGCAGTACTGGCTTCCCGGTGGAGGAAATTTAGAAATCGTCGACTATACAATTCTTTTTCAGTCACCAATTGGTGGAAGTAAAACAACCCGTGAGTTTCGTATTGATCCGACGTCATATCCCAAGCGAATCACGATCAAGAACAAGGATACCGAGACAGGGAAAGGTATCTACAAATTTGATGAGGGAAAACTTGTTGTCTGTTTCTCTCGAGACGTTTCAAAAGTACCCACTGAGTTTGGTGCACCAAAAGACTCTGCACGTGCTTTGGTTATTTTAGAAAAGTATGAGCCAAATAATTCAGCAACCCAAAAAGGTGCACCACGACCAGCACCAAAGCCAGTCCATGATAATCCACCGGACATGAGTCAGTGGCAGAGTGCGAATCCAGCACCACCACCATCTGTAGTACCTGCTGGCGGTGTAACATCACGAGTCCTCACAGATGCTGAAGTCCGAGAGATGGCTGTTGGGACATGGCGAATGACAGATACCGAAGGATCCGTTGACATGACGTACAACGTTGATGGAACATTCCAAACGTATCGTTACTATCAAAGGATTCAAAATTTTCAATCTGTATTTGTGCCCTCTCCAATTTCGAGCGGCACCTGGATGATTTCGAATGGACGACTGATTACACACGTCACTGCTTCGGCACGAGTCGGAATGACGAATCAGACGCTCACGCCAGCAGTTCGATCAATTTCTCAGACAGATCTTATTCTTGTCGATAACTTTGG
>PKCL01000441.1 GCA_002862165.1 Planctomycetaceae bacterium | reverse complement strand
CATCATCAAGATCCCAACTAGGAATATTCGGCAGATGAATCGACTCGATATCATACTTTTGAAACCAGCACGGTGGTACAAAGAGAGGCACATGAGGCCTGAAAAAACCAACTGAGAGAAAGAATGGGGTCTTCGAATCACTCTGAAGAAATTTTACTGAATCAAGAGCCAGCTGATGATCAGCCATTTGTGCATTCTCATCAGGATATTCACCCCAATCCCAAGCACCACTCCAGCTTGAGGGTCGATTCATTGCCTTTCGAGGACGTGGGCTTTTTCTTCTTCCGAGCGATTGATCGATTGCCCCGGAAAGTCTGCCAGTAAATCCATGATGAAGTACTTTGCCACCGGCCAGCGTGCAATACCCGTGGTCTTTAAAATACCTTTGTATTGTCGGTACGTTCTGGAGGGCTGGCAACTCCTCGTACCTCGGACCAAGCTCGTAACTACCGTGCGTTGTTGGGGCTGTTCCCGACATCACACTAATGCGTGATGGAGAACACACGGGTACCGCACAGTGCGCATTCGTGAAGTTTCTTGCCCGCAATGCAAGTGAATCCATGTTTGGAGTGGACACATCTGGATGCCCGCCCAAGAATCCCGTCCAGTCATTCAGATCATCAATACTGATCATCACAACATTTGGCTGATCAGCACGGCAACTTGCAAGATCACTCAGAAGCACTACGGAAAAGACACTGGCCAGCAATAAAGCACATCGATACATCAAGTATCTCCACGTTTAAGAAATAACATATGTTTGGTGGTCTTTATAAAATACTTCAAGCTATTCTGGGCACACCCAAGAATATCTGGAGGCTTGCTATAGCCCCTACAAGCCCACCTGCAGACAAAGATTTAGTGACTTTGCAATCGTTGGCTGTTTCGCAAATGCATCATCGCTTGCAACCGAATAGCCCTTAAGCGATTCGGCAAGCATACGTGTCACTGTTTCGGTTCCCGGGCGCCCAAAGAAATTGTGTAGTTCGTCAGGATCCTGCTGGTTATCGAAAAGCCATGGCCTGTCATTTACCGAAAGTATGAGCTTATAGCGTGGATCGACTACACAGATCCAACTCGCTTTTGTTCCAGCATTACGGAGAAATGTATACTTAGAAGTCGCCGCAGGAGCTTCATCGCGAAGTGCGATTGACAAGTCCCTTCCTTGAAACGTGTCCGCTGAATATTCATGACCAGCCAAATGAAGAAGTGTTGGCGTAATATCTACGGTACCAAAGGGCTGGCTATAGACTGAACCTGCAGGAATTTTCTTCGGGAGTCGTATGAGCATGGGCACTCTCGCTGACCCTTCATACGGATTCCCTTTATTGAGCCGATCGTGCTCATAACAAAGATCTCCGTGATCAGATGTCATCATAATAATTGTTGAATCAAGCTTGCCATTTGCTTCCAAAGCATAAAGTAAACGACCAATGTTATCATCAAGACATTTCACCATGCCAAAATATTGCCTCATCTGATCAGCTTTAAATATTGTGTGACCTTTTTCATCACCCAACCACTTCGGCCCAACCACATCCTCAAGACCATACGTTCGAGGTGGTAGAAAACGCAGATGATCAAACAGCGTGTTGTATGGGGCACGCACAGTATTCGGACCATGAGGGTCTGGATAGCTTACCACTGCTAGAAATGGCTCAGACTCTTTCCCTCCAATAAAATCAATACAGCGATCTGTAAGAAAGTCTGTCGAAAAACTTTTCTCATCTGCATTATCTAGACTGTAGGAAAACTCACCTTTTTTATCTTGGGAAGCCACCTCTGCACCTGTCTCGGTCAGTTCAAACTTTTTCCAATGTCCTCTGTTAAACATATATTTTTTGTGAATGAAACCTCCATCAATCTCAGGAGACCATTCCGGCTTTCCTTCACCACCGAGGTGCCATTTCCCAATAAATCCTGAGCGATATCCGGATTGATTGAGCACTGAGGCGAGGGTTGGAATATCTGTCCGAAGCTTGTAGTTATTCGTTGGCACACCTGTATTTTGTGGGTAGAGGCCGGTAATCATTGCCGCCCGACACGGAGAACAGACCGGCGCAGTCGCATATGCTCGAGTGCAAAGCACGCCCTCTTTTGCAAGACGATCGATATGTGGTGTTTCGACAATCACCCCTGGCCCCCACATTTCTGCTTGCTCTTTGAGCAAATGATCACGGTAGCAACCAAGTGTTCGAAAATTATGCTCATCAGTGACGATCAATAGAATATTGGGTGGCTCTGCAGCCCTTAATCCTTCACAGCTTGCAAGCAACAATAGAAATATAATCAGAAATCTCATGGCCATTCCTTTTCGACTGAAAGCTTTCCATTAATTTATTATGTCTTTTTAGAAACCCAATAGTAAGCAACCTATTTTTGTCTTATTGAGACTTCTATCACAGTCTTTTCGACTGGAATGGAGTTGAAGGTACTTTCCCCGACGCACGTTTATACAATTGCGTGCGGAGCCGTTCTGTTACATCCGATAATTCAGAATTTCCTGAGTCTGAACCAACTGCAAGATTATGGAATTCCATTGGGTCCGCATGATGATCGTAGAGCTCAACACCGGCTTCTCCCTCTGCCCACTCTGTATATCGCCAACGACAATCACGAATACTACAGCCCATAACCGGTTGTGGCAGACGATCATCGGCAGGACGCAGGACTTGCGTCACTGCGTAACCGTCCCATTGCGCAAGTGGATCAACTAGAAGTGAACTCAGGTCACGACCGGGAAGGCCGCTTGGTGGCTGTATATTTGCAAGAGAGGTAAGCGTTGGATATACGTCAATGAACTCAACCACTCGTCGACAAACCTGGCCATTTCCAGCTTTGCCAGGATCCTGAATAATCAACGGCGCCCGTGCTGCTTGCTCGAAAAGAGTACGCTTCTGCCAAATCCCAAGATGATCTCCAAGGTGGTACCCATGGTCACTCCACAGAACGACGATTGTATTCTCAGCTATCTCTAATCGGTCGAGTGCATCAAGCAGACGCCCAACCTGTGCATCAACAAAAGAAACACAGGCGTAGTACGCGTGAGTGGCCTGAATTAAAACATCTTTTTTGAGTCCATAATCTGGGTTCGGACAATTGTGGGCAAAAGCTGCAATGGGTATGTCTTCACGATCGTCCTGAGGAGCATATGGCAGCTGCAAATTCTCCATCGAATAAAGGTCAAAATATTTCTTTGGGGCTATGTACGGTGTGTGTGGACGAAAAAACCCAACCGCAAGAAAAAAAGGGGTTTCTGCATTTGATGCCATTAGTTGAATCGCTTCTGTGGCGATCATGCCGTCTGTCTGTTCTTCGTCACTTCCTTCTGCTGCAAGCCAACTAAGGGCAGCAGAAATTTTTTTATTCGGCTCTGTATTCAAAACAAGGTGCGACTCAGCGGTGTCTCGTCCTTTGGGATTGACTACACGCATCCACGACGGTGGATCATCAAGGCCGTTGGTTCCTATTGAAGCAGGCACATTGTAGTGATATATCTTGCCGACCCGAGCCACGTAATATCCCGCACGCTGAAATGCCTGCGGAAGAGTTACAACATCTGGCAGTTCTTCCCGAAAATGTCTATCCAAGTCATATACTTTGATCTGATCTGGGCGTAGGCCAGTCAGAAGAGAAGCCCGCGTTGGATTGCAGAGCGGCAACTGATTATATGCCCGATGAAAACATACACCACTCGCTGCAAGTCGATCGATATTTGGCGTCTTCGCAACCTGATCACCATAGCATCCAAGCGTACATGCGAGGTCATCAACAGCAATGAACAAAACATTTGGCTTTGAACTTTGTATTGTTTCCGCACGAACAACAGCACCGCAAACCGAGAAAATAAGAACAAAGATTGTCCCTACTAATTTCAACAAAATGCCCTCCCAACAAAGTGCTCTTCCAGGATCAAACTGTATTCCCCGCTAAGACTATGGAGACTACCAGTTTCCTGAATCTACCGTGGAGTCTCACAGAAAACTTTTTCACTTGCCCTTTTGCACTTGACCAGACAAGAGCATTAAGTAGCGACGAATACTCCCAATTCATTGGACAACGTTTTGTCCAGAATCTTCTTACATAGCCCCACATCATGGGCTTGGATTCTTCGATGAATACTGTTGTGATGCGTTACTTTAACCTTGTCAACGCATCCTCAATCACAGCAAGTCCTTCATCAAGTTCTTCCTCTTTTATTGTCAGAGGCACAAGAAAACGAAGAACATTTCCATGCGTACCGCAGGCCATGAGGATAACACCATGTTCGTATGCATAACGAACCACTGCCTGAGCTGCAGCCTTATCGGGCTGTTTTGTAACGGGGTCAGACACAAGCTCAATGGCGCGCATTGGGCCGAGACCCCGAGTTTGACCGATACACTGAAAACGCTCCGTAAAACTTTCAAGCCTATGACGAAGAATCTCTCCAATATTCCGAGCATGCGAAAGAACAGCCGGGTCTTCAAATCGATCAAGTACTGCAAGTGCGGCTGCACATGCTAATGCATTCCCACAGTACGTGCCACCAACTCCACCAAGACCAACCGCATCGATAATTTCAGCTCGACCCGTCACTGCTGAAAGAGGTAAGCCATTTGCTAAACCTTTTGCCATCACAACAAGATCGGGAGTTACATCTAATTGATGGCAAGCAAGAAGACTACCGGTACGCCCAAAACCAGTTTGCACTTCATCAAAAATCAGCACAACACCGTGCTCATCACACCATTGGCGAAGCATTTTCAGAAACGGTGCTGGTGCTGGCACAAAGCCACCTTCGCCGGCAACAGGTTCGATAATAACTGCTGCAACATTTTCTTCACCAATTTGGCCACGTGCCATCTCAGCAAATGAATTAAATACTTCCCGACAAAAACATCGCTCAAGTGGACACTCGGTCACATGAGGACATCCTCCGGGGTCTCCCTGCACCCCAGGCCATCGATAAAAATCGGGGTACGGAGCGCGATAAACTTCAGCTGGAAACGGCGCAAAACCACTCTTATATGGATGCGCTTTAGCCGTGAGTGCCATTGCCATGTATGTGCGACCATGATAGCCGTGCTCAAAAGCAATAACTGCCTGCCGACCTGTTTTCACACGTGCAAACTTTATAGCATTTTCAACTGCTTCCGCTCCGGAATTTGCAAGAAATGTTTTGCAGGGGGAAGCTTCTGGCAAGAGTGCATTCAACCGTTCTGCTAATCGAATATATCCTTCGTACGCAACAACATTAATACTTGTATGAACAAATTTTTCAGCCTGTTCTGCAACTGCTCGCATGACGGTTGGGTCACGATGACCGAGGTTTGTCACACCAATACCACTAGAAAAATCTAAGAATGTGTTGCCATCAACATCGGTAACCACAGATCCCTCAGCATGAGCAGCTATCATGGGAGTTGTGTGAAACGGCCCTGGGGAAACATGTTCGTGCCTTACTTCCGAAAGCTCCCGTGAACGAGGCCCAGGTATTTCAGTTTTTAGATTGATAACTGGCATTTTGATCACTTTCCAAAACACATACAGACTATGGCACCGAACCTTTGTATACGAACTCTATCGGTATTTTGTTCCTCCTAGCCTCCAAAATTTTACACACATACAATCTTCTCTTGGTTTTCAGACGTCGCACATGTCTCTCATAACGAAGAAATACTGGATTCCTGATTTCTTCAAGAAACAACCATGTCACCAGTATCTTCAATTGAGATGCCACGCAAAGTTATTTGGTCGCCTGTCATAAGGCAACACAATTCGTAAAATAGTAGTCTTGAAGCCTCGTCAAAAGCAGATTCACCCAAAAACCATGTATATCGAACGTAGCACCCCTCGAAACGATATGTGTCCTTCAAAACATATCTTGGAAATACACCACTCCACGATAAAGCATAGTGCCATGATACAATCTTCTACCCAAAGACTTATTCTTTTCGTCTGCATCATGATCCTCGGTGGTGTTCCTGGGGCCCAAAACGCCTCATCCCAAAACCTCACGACGCGTCTTCTGGACCAGACGAATGAAACTCTTGCTGCTCAGGTAAGAATGCGGGGTGACCCAATTCGTGGTGCCCTTCTATTTCACACATCAAGTGCGGGCTGCATAAAGTGTCACTCTGATGGACAAGTGCCCTCACCCCTAGGGCCAAAACTCACTGATATCCATTCCTCAGCCCAAGACACGCATCTCATTGAATCTGTCCTGAATCCATCGAAAGCTCTTCGGAAAGGCTATGAGACTGTTTCAATTGTCACCACAGATGGGAAAGTAAAAACAGGAATCGTGGCATCACAAAATGATACGCAGCTCGTTCTCCGTGAATTAATAGACCTCCTACATCCCACAGTGATTTCGCAACATGACATTGATGTCATTGAAAAACTGCCAGTGTCAATGATGCCAGAAGGCCTCGTCGATAGCCTTCGAAATGAGGGTGAATTTTACGACCTCATGCGGTACGTATTCGAGGTTGTACACGGTGGTTCACCTCGCGCTTCAGAACTTCGGCCATCACCAGAAGAACTGGTCATTGAAGACGACTCAATAGGAATTGATCACGCAGGTATTCTTCAACACCTTGGCTCCCGAGACTTTAAATCTGGCAAACGAATATATCTCAGCCACTGCCAAAACTGCCACGGGGCAAACGGTAATGAACCAACAATGCCTCTTGCACGATCCTTCGGAACCGAATCTCTTAAAAACGGTTCTGATCCGTACAGCATGTTTATGACACTCACCGAGGGGCGCGGGCTCATGGCGGCAGTGCAATATCTTTCACCAAAAGAGCGATATCAGGTTGTTCACTACATACGTGAAGCCCTGATGAAACCTAGTAATCCACAGTACAACGCTCTTGATACCGCCTATTTGGCGGAATTACCAAAAGGTACAAGCCTTGGTGATCATGCTGACTACAAACCTCGCGACTTTGGCCCTGCTCTTGGCTCTCAAATAGGAACACGAGTCAATAACGCTCTAACCATGAAACTCGATGACACAACAACGGCGAGCTACGATCTACATCGCATGAAACTTGTAGGAATCTGGGAAGATGGTTTTCTCGACTTACGTGAAACGCATCACTATCGTCAGCGTGGTGAACAAATGCCCCAGATAGAGGGAATACTGCTGCCGGGTCTTGACGGCTGGCAGTGGGCATATGCTGGGTCTTTTGATAACACTGATGACATCAAACCTCCTCGCGGACCAATTGATAAAAAATTCATGCGCTATGATGGGTACTCGCTCTATGACAATGATATAATCCTACGATACCTGATCGAAGAAAGGGCTATCCTCGAATCACTGCAGAAGACTTCTACAGACTGTGGTCCCTGCATTACACACACTCTTCATATTGAGCCCGGCACTCAACAACTTGAATTATCCGTAGCTCAGTTTCAGGCAATGGGTTTAGATTCCGGAATCTACACATTCGACGGAACATCTCAAAAAAGCTTGCGGGGTAAAGCTTCCGAATGCGCGGCAATTATTACAGACGCCTCAACACAAACGGAGTACTTTGTTGAATCAGAACGAGCAGGTGTGCTTGATTTAGGTACACCAAAAAGAACGGTTATGGTTCGATTTCGAACAACTAAAGCAGGAACCCTGATATCTTCTGCTCCCTCACATGGCAGATGGAAACCAAATGGCAAAACATTATTTCTTCGGGGTGACGAGGTTGTTTTTGATATTGGCTGGGTAGGTGCTATCAGCGGCAAAGCTGATATACGTGACGGAAAGTGGCATGTCGCAGCGGTGGTCATTACTGAAGCTCAAACAAAGCTCTTTATTGATGGAAAACTTCTTGGAACACGTCAGAAATTCAATCGGCCTCACGTAAATGGACACGTCCTCAAAATTGGTTCCACTGCGAGTGATTTTGGAGGGGATTTCCAAGGCGATATCGACTGGGTTCGAATCTTCAACAAGGCTGCATCTATCGACGAACTGTCTGCACTGGCAAGCACGAAGCAACTTCATACG
>PKCL01000257.1 GCA_002862165.1 Planctomycetaceae bacterium | reverse complement strand
CTGGTAGACTTTGAAAGAATTTTCTTGGAGATGGTATGTAAATTGTCAATAGTTTCACTCGATTTCATGTGCTTGCCAATGGTGTAAGGGTTTAATTTTGACCTACGAAGCAGATCGCAGTGTACCTTCGCCAACAGAAGATCGCATGAATGGCAATTGTCTTACGGCAACAAATTTTTTTGGATACACCAGATGGCGTCATCAAAACCAACAAATAGCGGAAAATCAAGTAAAGGAGCGTCTGGCAAGGGAGACTTGGCCGAGCGTGTCGTCGCAGAAAATCGAAAGGCGAGGCATCACTATGAGATTCTTGACACCCTCGAGTGCGGAATTGCGCTTGTTGGAAGTGAGGTAAAAAGTCTTCGTTCAGGAAAGATATCTCTTGACGAGGCGTATGGCAGAGTCAAGGGGAGTGAAGTGTGGCTCATTGGATGTGATATTCCTGAGTATGTGAAAGCAAATCAGTTGAATCACCAGCCGAAGCGCCCTCGAAAGCTTTTATTGCATCGTCGTGAAATCATTCGGTTTGCAAGCCTTGCGTATGAAAAAAGCCTCACACTCGTTCCACTTAAAGCGTACTTTAAACAAGGGCGTGTGAAACTGTTGCTGGGGATTGGTCGAGGCCGAAAAGTTCACGACAAGCGACAGAAATTAAAAGCGCAGACAGCACAACGTGATATTGAGGGCGCACTTCGCGGGCGTGGAAGTCGTTAACTCTTCTGCTTATAAAAAGACAAAAAACAAGCCAGTATCTTCCGTGTGAAGAACTGGCTTGTTTTTTACGAGCATCAAAATCTTAAGAGCTGAACTCAGGCAGTATTACCTGCGGTAACAAGGTCTGTTGAGTCAGTTGAATCTTCAGGATGCCAAAGGGGCATACCACGCTGAATGCGTTCAGCAAGTACATCTATTTTCTGACGAGAGCCAGCAGGTGCTGTCGTCGGTGTAAATTCCTCACTCACATGGGGCACGAAATTTTCATCGTGCCCGTACAGTTCGATAATCTCGAATACATTTCGAATTCTGGCCATGGAAACCAACCACTCCTTACAGAAAAAACCAATACGATCAGACTACAGTAGGACGGGAAATCCCAGACCTTGGACGTGCTTGTCCTTACGGCTGTTTACTCGCTAACTTCGAGCTATCGAGTACTGCGGCGGGGGTGGCAAAATGCCACGGCAGTTTGCAATCACCGTGAAGAACCTCTGCATTATGTACGTCTTGGGGCCAGAGTCAAACATTTGGGAAAAGGTTTCGATTTTTTCGTTCATGCGGGGTTCTTGGCAGCCTGGTTTGCCTGACTTGCGGTCTGGAAAGTATCATATGAATTCTGTTTCCGAGGACAGTAAGCGATCGTCGTCGTACGCTTTGGAACAAGTTTTGGGTGGCGGATCAGGGCCTACAAGCCCAAGCCGCCGCATTAGATGGCTGAATTTACAGGATCTCTCGCAAGTTACTCCGCCCGCTGGTCGTTTTTTACGTACCTCGGTGCAATTGCAATTGGGACCGGCTTGCTGGCTCTTCCGGCCTCTCGTGCGCCTAATCAACCAGGGTTAACCATTGTTGACGCGGCGTTTACTGCTACCAGTGCCTGTTGCGTGACGGGTTTGACCGTACGATCGACCGTCGAAGACTTCTCACCCTTCGGACAGGGGGTCATCTTGATACTGATTCAACTTGGTGGCCTCGGCATCATGACAATCACAACGCTTCTTATTTTTCAGATTGGTGGAGAGGCAACAGTCAGGCAGCGAGCCGTCATTGCAGAGACCCTTGGAATCAAATCAGCCCGGGGGCTCCGTCAGTTGGCGTTGATGGTTCTAGTGGTTGTGCTCTGCTCAGAATTCATTGGTTTTTTACTGCTGACTGCGGCGACGTGGGGCACCCGTGAGCCAATGGATGTCATTTGGAGGGCGGCTTTTCATTCTGTGTCGGCGTTCTGTAATGCAGGTTTCTCTCTCGGGGATGATAGCCTTGTGGCATATAATACGGATATTCCTGTAAACCTGATTATTTGTGGTCTTGTTATTGTTGGAGGGCTTGGATTCCCGGTGCTTTTTGATATCACGTCGCGTCTCTGGAGCCGGGAATCTCTTTGGGATAGGCTGCATATGCATTCGAAGTTAATGTTGCTAGGGACGGCTGGTTTGCTTGCCTTCGGTGCAGTGAGTTTTTGGGTATTCGAGTCAGACGGTGTTCTATCAGGTCAGCCTCTTTCAAACCGTGTTTTGCTTGGGCTATTTCATACAACGACATGTCGTACTGCTGGCTTTCACACAGTCGAGTACGGGAGTTTGTCAAGCGCGACGCTCTTCCTCACAATACTGCTTATGGCTATCGGTGCGGGCCCTGGCTCTACAGGCGGTGGATTTAAAGTCAGCACTTTCATGACACTCCTAACTCGCGCTGGGGCAAGCTTTCGAGGACAGGAACGAGCTAATTTTGCAAAACGCACAATTCCGGAGCGTGCAGTTGAGCGAGCTACTGCAACAGCCTTAGTTTTTGTTGCAATTGCATTCGTTGCACTCGTTGCACTTTTGGGTGTTGAAAATGGAGGGAAGGCAGCTGAACGACCACGCTGGTTTCTTGATGCATCATTCGAGTGTATATCAGCATTAGGAACGGTGGGACTATCGACTGGAATTACGGCTTCACTCACAATTCCTGGAAAATTCATTTTGGCTATCTTGATGCTTCTGGGCCGTTTGGGTCCCATCACTGTTGCAGTTGCTTTGTCTCGGCAACGACCTACGTACCAGCCGAACTACCCTGAGGAGGAGCCGCTTGTCGGCTAATATAAGGTGCCTTCAACTAGTAGTAAACGTTTTATCATGCTCGGAATGGGTTCTTTTGGCTCTGCATTAGCGAGCCAATTGGCAGCGAACGGGTGCCGGGTAACCGGAGTTGATCAGCGGCGTGACCGATTAGATGCGGTCAAGAATGTGATCCATGAGGCAATCATTGGTGATGCAACTGATCGAGAGTTACTTGAAAACCTTCCGATTAAAGATTCAACATCAGTTTTCATCTCACTCGGGGAAACAATTTCCCGGTCACTCTTAGCAACGCTGCATGTCAAAGAACTTGGTGCTCGTGATGTTGTTGTAAAAGGAGTTACAAAAGAGCACGGAAAAATTCTTTCGCACCTTGGTGCAAATCGCGTGGTCTTTCCAGAGGAGATGGTTGCTAAAGAATTAGCCGATAAGTCGAGTTGGCCAAACGTCCTTGACTTTCTACCAATTGATCCGGAATATAGCGTCGTTGAAATCACCGTACCAGAGTCATTGGAGGGAAAGACCCTTGCCGAAGCAGATCTTCGGAGTACCGTTGGAGTTTTTGTTCTGGGATTACGGGATGTTATGCAGGGACGATTTCAGATGTTTCCCGAAGGGCGGACAAAACTCATTCAGGATCAAATTTTACTTGTCATTGGCCGTGAAGAAGAATTGGCTCGTCTGCGTGAAATGAACTAAAAAAATTTACTCTGGCCCAGGTATCCCTGGAGGCAAGTCAATTGTGATTTCAGCAGGTGGTGGCGCAGTTTCAGAAGACGATGACTGTGTTGCATTAGGATCAAATTTTGGTGTTTCAACACCACTTCGCATAGCAAGATCTGCGGTCAGTGAAAGTTTTTCATCTCCGTTGTCTGGGCGAATTTCCAGTAGTGTCACGCCCCACTCATCCCCGAACTTCTTTCCTTCAACGATGACTGTCGCAGCTGTTTTGGGACCAAGAACAGGGATTTGCATAGCTGCAATTCCGTCAACTTCATTCGCTCGACCAGTGACTGTTCCTTGCCAAGTCAATGGTTCTCCTAACATTGCTTGAGAACGATTATTTACAGCAACCTCTTCTTTTGCGATGTTCACTAGGGGATGGTTCGTAATACGTCCGCAGCCAGGAAGAATCAGTGTTACATAAAGTAGAGCAGCCGACGAAATCCTCTTGATACGGAGTTGATTTCGAAACATGTTTCATCCCTTTCGTTCGGTTTCATGACAGAGGGTTGCTGGTGTAACCTAATTACTGCACATCGTGTTGTCTGCACCATGCAATTTTTTCTGCGGTTGTCGTTGGGAGAGACCCTGCCGAAGCCCCCTTATCAGGAAGCGATTCTGTCTCAACAGTCGTTTCTTCTGAAACTATTGGATTTTCAGTCAATTCTTCTTGGTCTGGCGTTGACTCAGCAGTTGACTCGGCAGTTGACTCGGTAGTTGGGTCAGCAGTTGGCTCAGCAGTTGGCTGGGGTGAAGACCCACGAGCTTTCGCCAAAATTTCTGCTACAGATAGTTTTCCAGTTGGTTTTGCTGCAGGCTTTGAACCACCTCCTCGTGCTGCTGCAAGTATGTCCGCGGTTGACTGTTTCTTTGCTGGAGCAGTTTTTGCCGAGGATACCTTTGCAGCAGGTGCAGTTTTTGTGACCGCTATCTTTTCGGGCTTCGGCAGTGGCTCTGTCACAACTCTAAGATGCGATGGGTCAATGTCATACCAGCCTATGTTGTTGAACTGATCAAACTCCACGAGGCAGCGACCATTCATATTGACGGCTCGTACCGTGCCAGTGGTTTTTGCAAACCGACTGAGTTCCGGTGCTGGTGAGTTAATTACGACATATTTATCAGTCCATTCGGCCTTCAGTTGCTCGATAACTTCAAACATCAGAACCTTCCATCAACTTTTTCTGCATTGCCAAGAAGCGATCGCCGGATGATCGCTGATCTTCAACAATTTGACGGAAAGAGCAGTTTGCCGCAAGATGCAGGGTGTACCGCCTCGATACCCCCTCCTGAAACACGATATGACCAAAGGATTGTCACGGGCCGCTCAAAAGGGTCGATTGCCTTCGGTTGAATTACAATAAGATCATCTGGAGGGCTTTTTCCGTAGCGATAATAGGTTGAACCGAGCCATTTTGGCGCTTCTTGGGCTCTACAGGCAACTTCAATGAGTATCGAGTCTTCATCAGTTTCCGAGGCTGTTAAACTTGCTGAAAAATGTGAACGTCCAGCCAACCCAATGGCTACAAGTGCTTGGCGGCCCATGGCTTCAGTTGGCGTTACTTCGGTAATAACCGGTGAGGCAGGCCACGTATCAGAAATGCCGTGAGGAATTATTCTTTCTACATTACTTCGAGTGATGCCGTCCTTTTCCACCGATTGGAGACAATTCTTCTGATCTATTCGAAAGCAATGGTGCCATCGATCATTGTTCCAGGTGAATTCAACGCTGATCCGTCCGACCTCAAAATGAATCGGAACACACGGTTTACTTGTAGGAAGTGGAAATTCAGACATTCTTTGAAAGTATTAAATGAGATTTAATAAGAATAGGTTTCATAACGAGTGGACAAAACAGGAACCTAATTTCACTGAAAGAGAGGAGATTTTGTGGAACCGCGTCGTTCATTAGGTTGGCCGATTACACTTGGTGTGGTCTTGATTGGATCAATCATTACGCTTGGAGTCGGATGGGTTCTTGTCAGTATAGCGGCTGCACTAGGCTCCAAAAATGCAGCATTTTACTGGGTCTTATTGGCAGTCGGTGTATCACTTCTAGTACTTGTATTAGTTGGCGTCATTATATATTTCGCCTTGGCAGTCAAGGCAATTGCGTTATCACAGCGTCAGAGCAATTTCATTGATAGTGTGACTCACGAACTCAAAAGTCCACTCGCCTCACTTAAACTTTATTTACAGACATTGACCCGTCGGCCAGTACCACCAGTAGAGCAATTAGATTTTCATCGATTCATGCTGGAAGACGTAGAGCGGCTGGACACCCTTATCGATCATCTCCTCGATGCGGCAAAAACAATGCATCGACCAGCTTTATCAATTGCTGAAGCGACCCCAATGGTTCCTGTACTTAGAAATGTGGCTAAGCGGGTCGCTGAGCGTCATCAGGTTCCCAACGATTGTATTGTGATCAATGCAGAATCTAAAACGGAAGGTTTTTTTGTGCAGGGAAGGGAGGCTGATATCGAGCTTGTATTTCGAAATGTTATTGATAACGCAGTAAAGTATTCACTTCCTGAGCCACATGTTGATGTCACAGTGGAATTAAAAAAGAAAAATCGTGTATTGGTTCGCGTCGCAGATAATGGCCCAGGCATTCCACTTACAGACCGTGGGCAGGTTTTTCGACGGTTCGTTCGGTTAGGGAGTGAGTTAGAACGAGCTACCCCTGGAACAGGGTTAGGGCTGTATCTTGTGAAATCGATTGTGAAGCAATTACGGGGTCGCGTTTTTATAAAAGGTCATTTGACAAAACGGGGCACAATTATTGAAGTTGATCTGCACAGGGCAAACTCTGGCAAAGACTAGCCTAGTTGACCGGAGCGGCGCGGAACCCTTTGAGTAAATCACGTTGCCGGTTCTAATCTTAAATTGAGTGATCAAAAATTTAGTTTTACTTCTCCACTGTAAAAAAAATGTCTCAATTTGCATCGAACCCCGTCTCGTCCTCGAATACCAGACCAAATCATGATTTCAATGTCAGCATGCTACCAATACGCCGTGCGCTCATAAGTGTCTACGATAAAGCAGGGCTCGACAAATTAGCTTCAGCGCTCAAAGCAGCCGGTATTATTGCTGTCAGTACTGGCGGAACAGCACGAGCTCTAAAGGAATTCGGTGTCTCTGTTGAAGATGTGTCGTCAATAACGGGTTTTCCAGAAGTACTTGATGGACGTGTGAAAACACTTCATCCAAATATTTTTGCCGGCATCTTGGCTCGTGGTGATAGGGGGGATGATCTGAAGGTTTTGGCAAAGCATGGAATTGATCGATTCGAACTGATTGTTGTGAATCTGTATCCTTTCGGGAGCGTTATTAGCAAAGATGACTGTACGGCAGATGATGCGATTGAATTAATTGATATCGGTGGCCCAAGCCTCGTACGAGCAGCAGCCAAGAACCATGCCTTTACTGCGGTTGTGACAGGTCCTGATCAGTATGACGAGGCAATAGCCGCAATGATTCGTGGAGGTACTACGCTAGCAGAAAGACGATTGTTTGCCGCGAGTGCTTTTGAACGTACTGCCAAATACGACGCTGTCATCGCACGTTGGATGGCGGGTCACGCAGGCTTGGTGGCGGGAGGAGCAAAACCAACATTAAAAGAATCCCAGTCTGAAGAACCGCCACTCCCTGCTCGGTTTGCTCTCGGACTTGAGCGAAGGATGTCGTTACGATACGGCGAAAACCCACACCAGTCGGCTGCTATGTATGCGCCTGCTGATACACATTTTGGACTGGCTGGTTTAAAGCAGCTATCGGGTAAAGAACTTTCTTACAACAATTTACTTGATCTTGACGCTGCAGTTCGAATCGCCGACTTGATTCAAGATCCTGGCGCTGCAGTCATTAAGCACACCAATCCTTGTGGTGCGGCGAGTGCTGCAACAATTGATGAAGCTCTAGGAGCAGCTATGGCGGCAGATTCAATAAGTGCTTTTGGATCTATCGTTGCGGTTAATCGTCTTTTTGATGAGGCAGCAGCTGAATGTCTCCTGAAGCCAGGTATGTTTATTGAAGTGATTGCTGCACCAGCCTTTTCTGCAGGGGCCGTAGCGGTCCTCACGACACGTCCAGCATGGAAGACAAGTGTACGATTAGTTGAAGTGCCACCAGGTGATCCGTGGGGGCCTACCGCTGGTCTTGAGCTACGAAGTGTTGCAGGTGGGATGTTAGCGCAGCGACCAGACGAGACTCCAGATGATCCAACTGCATGGGAGGTTGTGACGAGTAAAGCACCTACAAAAAATCTGACTCAGCCGCTTGATTTTGCGTTTACAATGGTCCGCCGGCTTACGAGTAATGCGATTGCTGTTTGTCAGGGGACAAGCCTCGTAGGAGCTGGTGTGGGGCAAACAAGCCGGGTTGATGCAGTTCGAATAGCATTAGAAAAAGCAGGTGATCGAGCACAAGGTGGCGTGCTTGCATCAGACGCATTTTTCCCGTTCCCAGATTCAATTGAACTTATTAAGCAAGCTG
>PKCL01000277.1 GCA_002862165.1 Planctomycetaceae bacterium | reverse complement strand
CGTAGCTCTGGAATCGTAAAAATGATTCTTATCTTTTCGAACACTTCAGCGACTCCCTGTCTTGTATTCCGAAAAACTTCCGCTGTTCCGTCAGCATTCCGAATGCACTAAAAATATTGGATGTTTCATAAACTGACAAGAATTTAAAAATGCATCTTGCCAAGCCCAACCACATACTGCCTCAGGCTTATAATCTACCCTGAACCACTCTACTATGGCGATGTTGATTGTTTCGTATCACGAGCTTTTTTCTGTCCCTTAACAAGAGCCGCCGGACCAGGAACCTCATTCACACTGCCTCCGGCCGCAATGATCTTCTCGCGTGCCTGCTTACTGAAGCGATGGGCAGAAACTGACAGTTTTTTTGAAAGACTTCCGTCACCCAAAACCTTCAATTCGTGCCAAATGCCTTTTGCCACGCCAGAGGAACGAAGGAGTTCAGGAGTAATGGTTGCACCCGACTCAAATGCTGACTCGAGGTCAGCCACATTTATGCTCTTCACAATTCTGCCGTGACGATTATTAAACCCACGCTTTGGAACTCGACGAATAATAGGGCTTTTGCCACCCTCAAAAATCGAAGGTGCGCTCCAGCCAGCGAGTTGCCCCTGCCCTTTGTGACCTCTACCCGATGTCTTTCCATGGCCAGACCCAGGACCGCGGCCGACTCGCGATCGTTTGCGATTTTTGTGGACGCCTTTATTAATATCATTGAGTCTCATGAGATCACCTAGTTAATCAATTCTTTCCGTATAGTTCTAATGCAATTTGAGTTATGAATTTTCTGTGAGAGCAACGCCGCGGAGCCGCTCAACTTCTTCAAGAGTTCGTAATTGCTTCAAGCCGTCAATGGTGGCCTTTACAAGATTGAGAGGGTTCACTGAGCCGTGAGACTTTGTGAGCACATCCTGAATACCAGCTGATTCACAAACAGCTCGCACCGCAGCACCAGCAATAATGCCTGTACCTGGGCTGGCAGGGAGCAGAATGACTTTCGACGTTCCGCTACATCCTTCAACCCGGTGCGGGATCGTTCCAGATGTCACCGGAACTTCCACCAAGTTTTTCATGCCATCCTTGATGCCTTTTTCAACCGCCGGAGGTACTTCATTCGCTTTCCCGTAACCACAACCAACTTTGCCTTTTCCATTACCAACAACCACCAGGCCAGCAAAGCTAAACCGTCGGCCACCTTTAACAACAGTTGCACACCGACGAACCTTTACCACTCTTTCGGTGAATTCGCCGCCTGCTCGGGACTCTCTTCCACCTGCTCGGGAATCTCTTCCACCTGATGACTTTGCTGCCACACTAATCTCCTGAAAAAATTTCGCTTAAAACTCTAGGCCTGCTTCACGTGCAGCTTCGGCTAATGCTGCAACACGACCATGATACCGACAAGAGCCACGATCAAAACAGACTCGTGATACCCCAACTGCTTTGGCACGTTCAGCAACAGCTTTTCCAATGGCAACAGCAGCACTCCGATTCCCACCAAAAGCCACTTCTGACTTGAGTTGAGGCTCGACTGTTGCTGCTGCAACGACTGTTTTGCCAGATGCATCATCAATAACTTGAGCATAAATGTGCTTGTGACTTCTGCGCACAGTTAGCCTTGGCCGCTCCGATGTACCCCGAAGCGGTTTGCGAACACGATGACGACGACGATTTCGTTGTCGCAATATTGCTTTCGCATGATCCATTTTAATTTCTCCTCGATTAGCACGCCACCAGTAAGTGTTGGCCTTTGCGTTACTTTGTGACTGCTTTACCTGCCTTACGACGAACTTGTTCGTTTTCGTAACGAATACCTTTTCCCTTGTATGGTTCTGGTTTTCGGAGCGAGCGAACCTCAGCAGCGAACTGCCCGACCAATTGTTTATCAATGCCTTTGATATTGATGTGCGTCTGGTCAGGACACGTTACGTTTAAGCCCTTTGGTACAGGAACATGGAGTTCGTTAGCAAACCCGACTCGCAGTTGCAGTATGTCTTTCTGCAACACCGCCAAGTAGCCCACTCCAACGACCTCAAGCCGCTTCTCATATCCCTTTGTCACGCCCTCAACCATATTATTAACCAATGATCGAGTCAGCCCATGCAGTGATCTCGAAAGCTTCGCGTCATCACCTCTCGAGACACGAACCAATGCAGCCGAAGCGTCGACGTCCACACTCACTGCAGGGTGATGCTCATGTTCCAACTTGCCAAGCGGGCCTTCGACCGACACGAGCCGGCTGTCAACCTTCACGTTGACACCTTGAGGGATGGCAACAGGTGTTTTACCTATTCTTGACATACTGAAAAACCTTTCTCTCTACTCAGACACAATCAAACAATCTGAGTCGATCTTTACATACTGACAATTGCTTATCTAAAAATCACCACAGCTCACACAAAACTTCACCACCAAGCTTTCGCTGCCTAGCTTCTCTATCACTCACAACACCACTCGAGGTTGAGAGGATCGATATACCAAGCCCACCAAGAATGGGCCGCAGACGAGCTGACCGGCTATAAACACGTCGTCCTGGCGTACTAATCCTCTTAATATGACGGATTAACCGCTCACCATTCGGACCGTATTTCAATTCGAGTTGGAGCACCGGAGCCGGCGTAGACTCGACTTCACGCCAGTCCCAAATGAATCCTTCTTTTTTTAGTACATCAGCCAGGCCACGCTTTACCTTCGAAAAGGGCACGTCTACCGTTGGCCGTTCAACACGAACGGCGTTGCGGATACGAGTGAGCATGTCGGCTATCGGGTCGGTCATCATATGATTTCGTTCCTACCAACTGGCCTTACGAACACCCGGAATATTGCCTTGGTCAGCCAACTTCCGGAAACAAATGCGACAAATTCCAAACTTGCGGTATACCGCTCGAGGCCTGCCACACAGCATGCATCGACGAACAGTTCGGGTCGAAAATTTTGGTGGCCGCTTTGCAGCGGCAATTTTGGATTTACTTGCCATAATCTTTACCAACCGTCAGCAGCTATTGCCGACGGCATGAGGTTATTTACAGAACTGCTACGCCGCAGTTCCTCCTTCCTTCTCGGTTTTCTTCATTGGGAGACCCATAGCTCGCAACAAAACTCGGGCATCATCATCGCTATGAGCCGTGGTCACGAGTGTGATATTCATACCCTGCTGACGAGAGAACTTGTCTGGGTTGATCTCTGGAAAAACCATTTGCTCGGACAGGCCGAGGCTGTAATTTCCACAGCCATCAAACGCAGTTTCTGACAAACCCCGAAAGTCTCTCACTCTGGGAAGAGCCATCGAAATGAGACGGTCGAGAAACTCATACATCCTGCGTCCTCTCAGCGTCACTTTACAGCCGATCGGCAGATCTTCTCGCAGTTTGAATCCAGAAACAGCCTTTCGAGACAACGTTGCAACAGGCTTTTGGCCCGCGATCTGACCGAGCGCAGCCATTGCTTCTTCGAGATGTTTTTTCTCCGTGACAGCGGTTCCGACACCCATATTGACCACAATCTTTTCAAGCCGTGGAATCGAATGAGGATTCTTTCTGGAAAGTTCTTCTGCGAGTGCTGGACGAACCGTATTGCTATAGAGCTCCTGGAGTCTCGGCGTTCCCGCCTCAGACTCACTACTTGAAACTTTTACAGCTTTTGACTTTTTTGCCATTTCCAACTTCCTTAATTCAACCGTATCCGTAAACCCGCCGACCTTACCGAACCGTAGCCATCACCTACTAAAACATTACCCAACCAACCACAACGTGCAGCCAAACTCCATTCACCCGTTCTTTGACCGGCCAATCTCGCCTTGCTCACTGCCACACTTCCGGCAGACCCGTTTTTTTGACCCATCAGCCAAAGTAACACCAAGCCGCGACGACTTCCCGCAAGACGAACAAAAGAACAAAACATTTGATGCACTGATTGGCATCTCTTTGCTAAGCCGTCCCCCTTGAGGATTCTTCTGACTTCTTTTTATATGGCGATAGACCCGGTTCACTCCTTCAACGACAAGCTTGCCGCTTGCAGAATCAACCGAAAGGACCCGGGCACGGGTACCTCGCGAGTTACCCGACCGAACCTCAACTGTGTCACCTGTACGAATCAACATCAAATTACCTCACTTGCCAGACTCACAATTTTCATGAAATTCCGGTCTCGCAACTCACGGGCTACAGCACCAAAGATTCGAGTACCTCTAGGATTTTTATCACTATCAACAATTACGCAAGCATTTGAGTCAAACCGCACGTAACTGCCATCGGACCGGCGAGTCGGACTCTTGCAGCGAACAATAACGGCTTTCACAACCGCCTTCTTCTTGACGTCACTTCCGGAGATCACACTCTTCACACTACAAACGATCACGTCTCCGAGGCCCGCGGTGCGCTTCTTGGTTCCGCCGAGAACCTTGAAGCACATGACTTCTTTTGCACCTGTGTTATCTGCGACCGTAAGCCGCGACTGCATCTGAATCATGCGTCAGCCCCCTCTTCATCACTCGTACTACTGGCAGTTACCTCGCTGGACTGACCTGTTGCTTTCGCTTCGTCATCTCGAACCGATGCCTCATTCAATTCAGTAGCCCTTGCTCCTGAACGTAATGCTGCAAGATCGACTGCCGTACTTTTCGCAACCACACGAACTAATTCCCAGCGTTTTGTCCGACTCCTCGGAGGGCACTCGACGATCTCGACAAGATCACCGGGCGCTGACTCCTCTGCCTCATCATGAACATGACACACAGTTCGACTGTGCAGAATTCGACCGTACTTCGGATGACGAATAATCCGAGGAATCTCTACGCGTCGCGTCTTACTTGCTGCAGCACTTGTGACCGTGCCTGTTTCAATTTTTTTTGGCATAACTATTTGTCCTAGCGGGCCTGATACCGCTATTTCTATTTTTATTTTTTACGTTTTTGTTTCTGAATTATAAAGTTACTGAGGTCTTTTCAACGCTGTACAAACCTTACTTCTCACTACATTTGCTTCAAAATATCTATTTGCTCTTACTTTCAGCCTCAGACTTAGCTTCGGACTCCACGCCCACTGCCTCACCGGAATCAACCGCTGAACGACTTCTCTCTCCTAAGACTGTCTGGCAGCGAGCAATCAGTTTTCGCTGCTTTCTCATTTCCGAGGGCGCCGCAACTTTCTCAGTCTGTGATTGAATTCGCAAACGAAAAAGTGATTCAGCAGCATCTTTCCAGACCAGCTTAATTTGCTCATCACTCATTTCTCGTAATTCTGTTGCCTTCGTCATCGATTCATTTCTTTTCTGAACAGGAAACCACTCTTTTTCTGAAACACTGCGAAACAAGTTTTCAAACTACATTGTTCTCTTTTTTACCATTCGCACTCGCACTGGCATTTTGTGGGCCAACCGAGCAAAACACACTTTTGCAACATCCTCAGTCACACCACCAATTTCAAAGAGAACCGTTCCTGGGCGTATAACCGCAGCCCAGAAATCAGGCTCGCCTTTCCCCTTACCCATACGGGTTTCCAGAGGGATTGACGTGATTGACTTATGTGGAAACACACGGATATACAGTCGCCCACCACCCCGCAGATACTGCTGGGCAGCAATTCGGCCGGCTTCAATCGTGGCAGCAGGAAGCCAACCTGGCTGTTCGGCCTGAAGGCCGAACTCACCAAAGATGACCCTATTTCCACGAGTCGCCTCACCTTTTATACGACCTCTTTGGCTTTTTCGGTGTTTGACCCTCTTGGGCATCAGCGGCATCGCCGTTCTCCTCGTACATCCCTTGGTTCACCCACACTTGAACACCTATATGTCCCTGTGCTGTTGGTGCTTCACAAAATCCATAATCAATTTTTGCTCGTAACGTTGACAGTGGCACCGACCCGGCAATGCTTTTCTCACATCGCGACATTTCGGCACCGCCAAGCCTTCCCGCCAATTGAATTTTGACGCCTTTGGCGCCAGCATCCATCGTCGACTCTATTGTTCGTTTTAATGTTCGTCGGAAAGCCGCCCGTTTTACCAACTGGTCTGCAATATCTTCAGCGACCAGTTGCGCCTGTATTTCCGGACGTGCAATTTCTTCAACCTTGAGGTTCACCCTACGTCCAAGTAATTCCTGCAACTCATCTTGCAGACGGTCTACTTCTTGGCCCTTACGGCCGATGATAACTCCTGGGCGTGCTGAGTGCAGAATAACTTTAACTTCATCACGAGTACGCTCTATCTCAACTTTTGCAATAGCTGCTGAACGATACTTCTTCTTCATGAACTGACGAACTTTGAAGTCCTCGAGCAATAAGCCTCGGAATTCTTTTTTGGGTGCATACCAACGACTTTTCCACGGCTCAGTAATGCCGGTTCGGAATCCAGTTGGATTTACTTTTTGACCCATTTGCTTTTCCCTTTTACTTCTTTTTCCGTGTTATCAGCCAACGACTACGGCTGTTCCTCAGCTCCGGCCTGACCAGAATTTTGACCGACGTCCGCACCAGCTACGGCAACAGTATCCAGCGATACCTTAATATGTGACATCCTCTTTTTTATTTCGTACGCCATTCCACGAGCTCTTGGCTGAAACCGCTTAAACATCGGCCCACCATCGACTCGAGCATCAATCACGACAAGATCATCGACCCCAGGAGCCTGCTGATGCTCAGCATTTCCAAGTGCACTTTTAATGACTTTTTCTAGCATTCGAGCTCCCCGATGGGGCTGGAACCGTAAAATGTCCAGTGCTTCATCTGCAAACTTTCCACGAACAAGACTCGCAAGATGTCGAACCTTGCGGGCACTAATTCGGGCATATTTGTGAGTTGCTGTATAAGCCATTGAATACCTCGATTTACTTTCCCTTCCCACCATGACCTCGGAAGGTACGGCTTGGCGAGAACTCTCCCAATTTGTGACCAACCATGTCCTCAGTCACAAACACTTTGAGGTGCTGCTTGCCATTATGAACCATAAACGTCAGCCCAATAAACTCGGGAACAATCGTACAGGCGCGTGCCCATGTCTTAATCGGATCACGATCACCGCCAGATAATTGCTTCTCGACTTTTCCATAAAGCCGAGGATCAACATATGGCCCTTTTTTTGAACTGCGTCCCATGAACTACCTTCCAGTTACCTGATGCACCCGTAAGCGCTTCGACTGTTCCTGCGTGTACCAAAAATTTGCATGATTTTACTTCACCCGAATTTGACCATATCGCCGACTTTTCCGACGACGAATAATTGATGCGCCAGATGGCTTTCGAGGCTTTCTCGTTCCACCACCTTTGGCACTTTTTCCTGTCGGGCTAACAGGATGACGACCACCCTTTGTTCTTCCTTCACCACCGCCGTGAGGATGATCAATTGGATTCATCGCAGTACCACGAACATGTGGCCGCCTACCCAACCAACGACTTCTCCCGGCCTTACCGAGCCGCACCTTCATGTGCTCTGAATTTCCAATTGCCCCAACAGTTGCACGACATGCAGCAGGAACACGACGTATCTCACCCGAAGGCAACGAGATCTGTGCCCAACCAGCCTCGCGTGCCATTAATGTGGCTGATGTGCCTGCTGATCTGCAGAGACACCCACCTCGGCCCGGCTGAAGTTCAATGTTATGAATGGCAGTACTCAGTGGAATCGCAGAGAGGGGCAACGAGTTGCCGACTTCTGGACTGGCTTCCGCACCACTCATGACCGTACCGCCAACCTCGAGGCCATCCGGAGATAAAATAAACCGCTTCTCGCCATCGATATAATGAATCAGGGCTATGCGGCATGTTCTATTCGGATCGTACTGAACCGAGTGGACCTTGCCCGGAATACCATCTTTGTTTCGACGAAAGTCTATCAGTCGATAATGTTGCTTGTGCCCACCACCACGGTGATGAGCAGTAATCTTGCCTTGATTGTTACGGCCACCTGTCTTCTTCTTCCGAATACGAAGATTTTTCGGTACTTCGGCGCCTGGAGTCAATTCGACAAAATCCGACACACTCGCCGTGCGGCGTCCGGCACTTGTCGGTTTGTAAATTCGAATTCCCATGATCAATACTTTCCGTCGCTATGTTCTTTATTCAGATAAGTTAAGTGGTGATATTAAATCCTGCAGTT
>PKCL01000358.1 GCA_002862165.1 Planctomycetaceae bacterium | reverse complement strand
CGAGTATCGAGTAGACCATCGGCAACCGCGTCTTTAACCGCGCACCCTGATTCGTGGGAATGGCTGCAGTCAGGATATCGGCAGTGATTGGCAAGTGGTCGCAAATCACGAAATGCTGCAGGGACTTCAGCAGGAACGGTTTCCCAAAGCTGAAACTGTCGGACACCGGGAGTATCAACAAAGGTCCCGTTATACGAGTGCGGAAGTAATCGTGCTGTGGTTGTTGTATGCCGCCCCTTATCGTTATCGCGACTTACACCAGAAACCGGCAACTCAAGCGTTGGCTCAAGCCGATTCAATAGGGATGACTTCCCAACACCACTTTGCCCAACGACGGCAGTGACCTGACCATCCAACTCGATTTTTAAACGAGAAAGACCATACCCCGTAACAGACGAACAGAGAATGACGGGATATCCCATGCGAGCATACACGCCAGCGAGCGGCAGAAGCTCCGCGGGATCAATAAGATCAACTTTATTGATACAGATAACAGGACGAATACCTGCCGACTCCGCAGCTACAAGCATTCGATCAATCAGACCGGGTTTCAACTCTGGCTGTGCCGCACTTCCGACGATGAACAACTGATCCACATTCGCAACAAGTGTATGTCTGCGACCACGGCTTGATCGGCTCAAAGCACTTCGGCGAGGTTCGATAAAACAAATGGCAGCCTCTTTGCCTCGCCCCTGCACCTGGACCCAATCACCGGCCGATACTGGATGGCGTTGATCTGTCGCAACATCATGGAGGACCTGTCGAATCGCACAGCGAGTAACCTCACCAGAATCATTTTGCACAAAACTATCCAAGCCATGAGCATGGAGCACCTGTCCCCGCCAGGTGTCAGTCATATGACCAGCGACATTCGAACAATCTTCAGCGGAAACTAATTTGACCGTTCGTTTCCGAGTAAGTTCTCCTTTGCCAGAGAGCCTTTCTGTTGAAGCAAGGTTCTCGCTCACGTCACCCTCATTAGCAAACTGTCGGGTAACATCCGTCTGTCGTCGACGCGCATGACGGTTTTTACGAAAAGCGACTCGAGATATCCGAGAATTCTTCATGCCGTAAGCATACACACCTTGACACACCTGTTCATACTCCAGCCATCACCGCGACAACTCTTACGTGGTTTCAGTCGTAAAATTTACTATTTACGGCGAGGCTCCAACCCAGAAGCCTGCAGAAGGCTGCGGCTGAAAACATCTGTTTCGGCAAGTTTACTCTTTGCGTCGTCGGTTGCTCCTAGTTCAGCAGGATCATAGAAAACTTCGAACGCATATTTAGCAAAAGAGAGCGTATCGCCTGGTTTGATGTGTTGCTCACTCACGCGAACACCATTTACTTTTGTCCCGTTACTGCTGTTGAGGTCCCGTACAATCCAGAGTCCTTCCTCAACAACGAGTTCACAATGGCTTCCCGAGATTGTTGAAAATCTCAACACAACATCAGCAGACTCACGTCGACCAACAACGAGAGTCTTTTTCAGTAGAGGTATTGAGTCTCCACCGCCAACGGGTTGTAATTCACCAAACATCAACAGAACTCTCCGACATCATGATCGCAACACACTCTTAATTCATCATATCCAGACTACATAACTATACGATGTGAAAAACTGTCTCGTCTTTGATCTACTCCGATTTTGCATAAATCCTTGCAGGATTTGCCGTGATTCATCATCAGCGCCCCACAGGAACAAATACCGCTTGCTCTTCACTGCAGCCCGTGCGACTATTTAACTTGAATTTGAGTGGGCCAGGCAATCGCTGGCTAGATTGGATTTTGGATATTCAAAATGCATATTCCTCGCTCGCGATGAACTGCATTTTTTATGCCAAAACTATATCTGGCGGGAGGAAAGTCCGGGCTCTGCAGGATACGATGGTGGGTAACGCCCACCAGCCGCGAGGCTCGGGAAAGTGCCGCAGAAAACAAACCGCCAGCAGACTCCTGTCTGCTGGTAAGGGTGAAAAGGTGAGGTAAGAGCTCACCAGCAGGCCAGGCAACTGGCTTGGCTTGGTAAACCCCATCGAGAGCAAGGCCGAACAGAAGAGAGTCCGCTGGAAACAGTGGCTGGGGGCGATCCGCCTCGGTTTCTCTTCGGGTGGGCTGCTAGAGGTGCCAGGTAACTGTCGCCGTAGAGAAATGATTGCCGCTTTTGAGAAGGTTTCTCAAAAGGACAAAACCCGGCTTACAGGCCCACTCAGATTCTTCTTACTTTCTTCGATCGCAACCGCGCAAACCCCTCTATTCATTCCTCAGGTACGAGGTCCCGACAAGCAGTCTCATCGAGTAATTTAAGAAGTTTCGAAATACACAGCTTATTTATGCTCACATTCATCTCTTGGGCCTCCGCCTTGAGCGTTTCGTGGAGAGACATGGGCATTCTGACTGTCACGACCCGCTGGACCTCGCGAACGGGCGTTTTTTCATGCTGTTTCTGACGAAGTGCGTCTAACATCTCACGAATTCTTGCGTATTCGGCAGAACACTCAAAACGCATGAGTGAGTCTGGAGTCTGAAATGTTCGTCGAACGATGCCATCAAGCCCCATGATTTCACGGAAAAAGATAATCCAGTCTGGATTCGCTGCAAAAAGCCGCTCTGCTACCTCGAGGATCGCTTGGCCACCGTGTCCGTCAGCATTATTTACAAAGTCTCCGGATGTTTTTTGAGTAAACGCCGGCATTCATGATTCCTTTCAACATCGCGTAACACCAGAGAAAGCCTTCAAGACATTCGTCCGTTATTCGCACGAACGTATCGAACAGCTCTCTCACACTTATCCGTGGTAACTCTGCAGAGCGAGTCAAGCCTTGCAAGCAAGTCTATTACCAGCAACGACTTAACACGCACTAGGCACAACTGCCTACGAGTCAGGCAGCTGTGCCTGGTAGCGAGGCATGACCTTCACTGCCTAAGAAACGCGCAGCACCACGATTTCTCATCGGCCCAAGTGTCCATAAAGTATCGAAGCCCACTTCGCCTAAAAAGAAGCTCAAATGACCACATGCTTTTGTCGTTCGGCGACTATTCGACAGAACGAAAAAAGTTGCTCCGTCCCTGACCTTGCTCCGTCCCTCACTGATAGACCCGTCAACTCCAATAGCGGCAACCGGAAAATCAACCGACGCTTACAGAAAACGACAGGAACAATCAATATCTAGGAATTGCCCTCTTTCATTCCGGCACTGCGGCAATGGCTGCCTGCCCAGACAAGAAACCCAAGCAAACGAAGCAACCAACCCTGAAGCAGACACCTCATACCTATGACCAGCATGCCATCCCATCCACCGCGAATGCATGAGTCCAACGACAGGGCTCAACGGATGGTGAAATGTCCGGAAAACATTCCAGAAGCTAAAGCTGCCTAACAGAACAAGGTGGGCCTGTCGATAATTCGATTCTTGACGACGCAAATGCGTTTATTTTTTATTAGAGGATAGTGGACGTGGTGAAGCCTCGTAAAACGGACGAGATCGGCTGAACCGATCCATTCAATTTACCAGCCTGAGTTGTAGGCCTTAGATTGTTGCATCGTGCAGTCACAGTAATTCTTTATTACGCTGGCGAAGACGTGCGTTTCTGGATCGGTAGTGTTTCTAGATCGGCAGCTAGTACCAAAACATGCGTGCATCTCATCCAACCTAGGAGCCAATGTTTGAAAACTTTCCACATATTCAGTGACATTCACCAACGCTCTTGACGATCAAGAATGAATGGTACTTCAGCATTCATTTCTTCAATAATTTCCCTCATGACCAAGCAACTGCTTCACTAGCCTGAGTTAAATACCACCACTGAAAAAATGGGTGACATAATTCAACGTGTTCTTGGGTTCGGCTTAAGCACGTTGCGCACATAGTGTCAAATTTTTAGTCAGGGAGGAATCCAATAATCTGGGATGTATGAGTCAGAATAGTGAACGTGGCTTTGGATTTACCCATAACCACTCTTATGACCATGGGGAAAGAATAACTTTAAACAAGTGATCCTGGATGCATGTCTCTAGGTAACAACACTTAAAGTTTCATCAGATGCATACCACTCACTTGTCGCAGTTAAAGACTTACACGCTAACATCGCCTCAAAAAAGCTTGAAGGAAATCAAAAATCGGTAAGGGCCTAGCATTGGTTCATTTTTTCACGCGGCGTACCTGTTCTTCCGATCAATGATTTACCCTCTGGCTCTTCTTCAATCGAGCCATCGTCTCTCACGATCCTGACAGCCACTCGTTTATATGATGGCGTTCGAGACAAAGGATCGACTTCCTTCGGTACGAGAACATTACTTTCTGGATAATACATGGCCACACACCCTTGACGAATTTCTGGGTATGCGGCCACAGTCACTTGCCGCATTTCACCCACATCGCTTTGAACACAACAAAGACCACCATCAGAGAGTTTATAAATGCGAATATCGTCTGGGTGCATAAGGACAATGTCACGGCGACTCTGATTTCGATACAGATCCTCCTCTTCATAAACGACCGTATTAAACTGGCCCTCACTACGAATCGTCATGAGTTGAAGATCATCTGGTACGCTTGGTAAGTCGTGGATGTGAAAAATTGCTTTGCCATCATCGGTAGGGAATGTCGGGGTATCGATGGTACGACCAGGTATGAAGAACTCGTCCTTGGTTTGATCGATCTGAGACATTTGCTCAAGTCCTGGAATAATTCGACTGATCGCCTTACGAATCGTGCTCGTATGTGACATCTCAAGCCAATTCACCGGGCTGCTTGCACCAAGGACTTGGTGTCCTATCTCAGCGATAATCTCAACTTCGCTTCGTGGCCCATAGTCACTCCCTCGTTCATGCCTCGGTTCTCCACCATCCGAAAGACGAATGTAACTAAACATACTTTCTTGGGTAGAGGGCTCTGGCTCTTCGTCACGAGCAAGAACAGGGAGAATAATCGTATCTTCTTTTGCCGTACCGCGGGCATGGCCAGTATTTAACGAAGTATTCAAATAGACCGTCATATCTGTGCGAGCGAGCGCACGCGATGCAAAACGAGCATCGGGGCTCGCACCAAAAAGATTTCCACCAAGACAGAATGCAAACTGCATGCTCCCCTGTTCAGCAGCTTCAAGACACTCAACTGTGTCAAAGCCGCGAAATGATGGCAGCGTCACTCCCAGTTCCGATTCAAGTCGCTCGAAAATTTTGTCTTTCAGTTTTGGAGTCACACCAACAGTACCCATTCCCTGAATATTTGAATGACCACGAATCGGTTGTAGTCCAGCACCAGGGCGACCTATCATCCTTCTCATGAGTGCCAACTGAGCAATAGCCTGCACGGTGGCAGAACCATGAAGATGGTGCGTGACTCCCATCGTCCATGCGAAGACGGCTCGTTTGGAGGCGGCATACTGACCCGTGATGTCGTCGATATCTGCTTTTGGAACACCTGACTTTTCAATAATTTCATCCCAGGACAACCCTTCGAGCCGCTCAACTAATTTGTTCCAACCGTGCGTATGCTTAGTAAGAAATTCTTCATCGACAATTGGTTCTGGTGCATTATTCAACTCGGCTGCATGCATTTCTTTCAGCCGCTTCATCAGTCCATACAAGAGCGCAAGATCACCTCCCAAAAATGGTTGCACATATGAACTTGCTATCTTTGTCCCGAACAAGAGGCTCACTGGATCACTGGGAACTGAAAAATTCACAAGGCCTGTTTCGATCATGGGATTCACGACAACAACCTTGCCACCCCGCCGCCGAACCATCATCAATGATCTCATCATGCGTGGATGATTACTTGCTGGATTGCCACCTATCAGCATAACGAAGTCACTTTTTTCAAGATCATCCAACTGTATAGTGCCTGCCCCCGTACCAATGACACTTGTAAGACCAACTCCACTTGCCTGGTGGCAGTAATAACTACAGTTATTTATGTGATTCGTCCCATAAAGTCTTGCAAACAACTGTAAAAGAAAGCCTGCTTCATTACTTGAGCGGCCTGAGAAATACCAAAAGCTTTTCCTTGGCTCTACATCCTGAAGTTTCTTAACAATACGTTCGAAAGCCTCACTCCATGGTATTGGCTGGTAGTGCTGACTCCCCTTTAGAAGCAGAAGTGGCTTTACAAGCCTGCCAGCATGTTCCATCTGATATGGAGTAAATTTCTTGAGTTGAGCAATTGAATATGTCTGAAAAAAATCATCGGGAATCGCATCTTGCATGTCTGCAACCATTGCCTGAAACGACTTTTTACAAACCTCGGGAAAGTGGCCCGATTCATTTACCATGCCACCAGCCTGACCGCCCATTCCCAGGGCGCATGTTTTACATGCGTTTTTGCTCCGCATCGCTTTCCAAAAAGACCATAAACCTCCCGCTTCGTAGGCCTTTTTTAAGCTGTAACGTACTGCTCTCCAACCACCGCCAGTTCGAACCCGTACCATTACAAACCCCCTTTTTCATTCGTCATAAGCGGTAAAGTACAGACCTAGTCTAAGCGAACAGTAACTGTTTTATCTTCGAGATAAGCATCCAAGCCACGCTGCCCGAGTTCACGACCAAATCCTGACTGCTTAAAGCCACCAAAGGGTGCCGCCGCATCAAAAACGTCATAACAGTTCACCCAAACTGTACCGGCACGTAATTGCTTCGCCAAGATATGAGCTTTGCTTATATCACGAGTCCAAACTGCAGCAGCCAGACCATATGTCGTTGCATTCGCGCGACGTACTAGTTCTTCCATATCAGAAAATCTCAGAACAGATAATACTGGCCCGAAAATCTCATCTTGAGCAATAGCCATTTCATCACGCACTTCTGTGAATACTGTTGGCTCGACAAAAAAGCCCCGATCACCAACTCGCTGCCCCCCAGTTGCGCAAACCGCTCCATCTTTTTTGCCTTTGTCGATATAGCTCATAATCTTTTCAAACTGATCTCGATCGACCTGTGGGCCCTGATCGGTAGTGGGATCAAAAGGATCACCTACTCGCCGCTTCCTTGACAGTTCTACTACTTTCTCAACAAACGAGTCATGGATTGAGTCTTCGACAAAGAGCCGTGAACCAGCACAACAGCATTGCCCCTGATTAAGATGAATACCAATGTGAGCGCCTTCTGCAGCAGATTCTAAATCAGCATCTGCAAAAACAATATTCGGACTCTTACCACCAAGTTCGAGTGTTAGCCGCTTCATCGTATCCGCCGACTGACGAATGATGTGCTGAGCTGTCTCACCAGAACCAGTAAAAGCAATCTTATCCACACCGGGATGTTGAACGATTGCAGCACCGGCGGTTGGCCCGAATCCTGGCACAACGTTAATCACTCCATCAGGGATACCAGCTTGTTGTGCAAGATAAGCCAAACGAAGGCAGGTCAATGGAGTTTGTTCAGCCGGCTTCATGACAACCGTACAGCCAGTTGCCAAAGCCGGACCCCACTTCCAAGCCGCCATAAGAATTGGGAAGTTCCATGGAATAATTTGTCCAGCAACACCGACTGGTTCTCGTCGTGTGTAGCATAAAAAATCACCACGCACTGGAATTGTGCTGCCTTGAATTTTGTCTGCCCAGCCAGCGTAGTAACGAATGCATTCAATCGCTAACGGGATATCAACAGAGCGAGCATCCTTGACTGGCTTTCCGTTGTCGAGAGACTCGATAGCTGAGAGCTCATCAATTTCAGCCTCGATGAAGTCACAGAATCGATGCATAATCTTCCCTCGATCGCGAGCATCCATGCGGGCCCACGGCCCTTCGTCGAAAGCGCGACGAGCAGCGAGCACAGCGTGTTCAACATCATCCGCGTCACCCTCCGCGACCCGAGCAATCACTTCTTCGTTTGACGGATTTATTGTGTCAAACGTCTTTCCAGACTGTGCTGGGACCCACTGGCCATCGATGAATAATTGAGTCTGCCGAATAAGCGGATCTGATCCTGACTCGGGCATATTGAGCCTCCTTTTTGGTGAACTACTGCAACGGCATAACGCCTCAATTTGCGATGATACGGTTGCCGGTTGTATCGTACCCGCGCTATGATAGAAGAGACACAGGGATACCTTCTTGCCGGCGTGGCAATAATTCCCAAAATCGTGTGGAAATATGCTG
>PKCL01000352.1 GCA_002862165.1 Planctomycetaceae bacterium | reverse complement strand
CTGAGCGACCGTTGTTTTTCCAGATCCAGTGAGTCCCGTAATAAGAATCGTCACTGGTTTTTGACCAAATCGAGCATAACGTTCCTCGGACGTTACTTCACTGGTAGATGCAGTGAGGCCTTCGCTGACCGGTTCATCGTCCCAGTGGGCGGCCCCTTCTTCTCGTTCACGATCAAGGATCATGCCGGCCCCAACGGTACCGTTTGTAAGTCGATCAATAATAATAAATGACCCAGTTGCTCGGTTTCGTCGATAGGCATCGTGAGCAATAGGAACAGCAAGCGTCACTGCACAGCGACCGATTTCATTTAGTGCCAACGTTGGAGCGGGTTCTCGATGAAGTGTATTGATGTCGACTCGATATCGGAGAGAACTGACTCGTCCGGGCGTAATCTTGCCGGTTTGTTTAAAAAGATATTCTTTTCCTGGGACGAGTGCAGTTTCATCCATCCAGACGAGCATTGCTTCAAACTTCTGATCTACCTTGGGAAGATTACCAGCACGAACAATCATGTCACCACGACTGGAGTCAATTTCATCCTCAAGCGTAAGGGTGACTGACTGTGGTGCGAATGCCTCATCGCGTTCTCCATCAAACGTTATGATCGATTGAATACGACTCTTCTTGCGAGAAGGCAAAGTGATAATCTCATCACCTTTGCGAATGATTCCTGATGCGACGGTGCCAGCAAAACCCCGAAAGTCAAGGTTTGGACGCGTCACGTATTGAACAGGAAAACGAAAATCTTCCATGTTGCGATCGGATCCAATGTAGACAGATTCCAAGAGTTTCATGAGAGGCGGGCCCTCATGCCATGACATCTTGTCACTGTTGGAAACAACATTATCACCTTTTAGTGCCGAGATCGGCATAAAGTGCACATCAGGTAAATCAAGTCTGGCAGCAAAGTCAATGTAGTCCCGCCGAATGGATTCAAATGCTTCCTGACTGTAGTCCACAATGTCCATTTTGTTTATGGCTACGATAATGTGTTTGATGCCAAGCAGAGACACGATAAATGAATGTCGTTTGGTCTGAGGAAGAACACCGTGCCGTGCATCGATTAAAATGACGGCGAGATCAGCAGTCGACGCCCCGGTGGCCATGTTCCGTGTGTACTGCTCATGGCCTGGTGTATCAGCGATTATAAATTTTCTTTTGTCGGTCGAGAAATAACGATAGGCAACATCGATTGTTATTCCTTGCTGGCGCTCATCTTCGAGTCCATCAGTAAAAAGAGCGAGATCAACCTCTTCACCAGTTGTCCCGTAACGCGTTGTATCTTTTTTTATTGCAGTGAGTTGATCTTCATAAATCATTTTCGACTCGTAAAAGAGTCGACCGATAAGGGTGCTTTTGCCGTCATCCACACTGCCACAGGTGATGAACCTCAGGAGTTCTTTCTGCTCATGTTGCGTGAGGTATTCATTAATATCGGTTGCAATAAGTGCTGATTGGTGAGACATAGACTAAAAGTATCCCTCTTTCTTCTTCTTCTCCATTGAGCCTGCTTCATCGGAGTCGATGAGCCTGCCTTGTCGTTCTGAGAATGTGGTCAGGAGCATTTCTTGAATAATTTCAGGAACTGTCGTTGCCTTTGAGTCAACGGCACCAGAGAGCGGGTAGCAACCAAGTGTTCGGAATCGAACATTTCGCATTTCGGGTTTCTCATTGGGTTCGAATTGCATTCGATCATCATCGACCATGATCATGACACCTTCTCGCCAGACAATCGGTCGTTCTTTTGCAAAGTACAGTGGCACAATTGGAATTTGCTCAAGATGGATGTACTGCCAGACATCGAGTTCAGTCCAGTTTGAGAGTGGAAATACTCTTATACTTTCATTCTTCTTAACCTTCGTGTTGTAGAGATTCCATAACTCAGGCCGTTGGTTCTTTGGGTCCCAACGATGAAATTCATCACGAAAAGAAAAGACTCGTTCTTTGGCACGACTTTTTTCTTCATCGCGACGAGCGCCACCGAAGGCTGCATCAAAACGATATTTATCAAGTGCTTGCCTCAAGGCCTGAGTCTTCATGACGTCAGTGTGCACTTTGCTGCCATGGGTAAAAGGATTAATTCCTTGAGCCCGGCCTTCTTCATTGACATGCACAATGAGTTTAAAACCTAATTCCTTAGCAATGTAATTATCCCGCAATTCGTACATCTCCTGAAACTTCCAGGTGGTGTCGACATGCATGAGCGGAAATGGTGGCTTGGCAGGGTAGAAAGCTTTCTCGGCTAATCGAACCATAACAGCAGAATCTTTACCGACGGAGTAGAGCATGACCGGGTTGTCGAACTCGGCCGCTACCTCACGGATAATGTGAATGCTTTCGGCTTCAAGCTGTCGAAGGTGGGTGAGAGAGTAGGCGGTCATCGGGTCTCACGGTTGGGAAAGTGGAGATTTTCACGTACTGTAGGCAAAATCAGGGCCGCGAAGCAATTCCGCCTCAGCCCAACATTTTTCGTGTATTCGGCAAAATTTCGTCTGTAGGTTTTGGAGATCGCGAACATAGGTAATTTAGCACGATGATCGACAAGTTCTTCCGGAGCCCCTCGGTATGAAAAAAAACATGATAAACAATATTTTTCAAACAAATGCAGCCATGTGGGTATTTCTCTTCAGTGTTCTGTACGGAACATTTTTCTCACAATCGATCTATGCAGCTGAACGAAATATTATTGTTTTCGTGACAGATGATGAGTCACCAACATTAGGCTGCTACGGTGACTCAGTTGCAGTGACTCCTGCTATTGATGCATTGGCAGATGATGGGGTTGTGTTTGATAATGCCTTTGCAACAACAGCGAGTTGTTCCGCGAGTCGCTCAGTTATTCTTTCGGGATTACATAATCACACCAACGGTCAGTATGGGCATCAGCATGACTTTCATAAATTTGCGAGCTGGTATGACGTAGTGAGTCTGTCACTTCCACGAGCACTTACACGAGTTGGGTACAGAACTGTTCGGATTGGAAAGTATCATGTGGCACCTGAAGAGGTGTATCACTTTGAGTCAGAGCGAAAGGGCTCTCCTCGCAATGCGGTCCAAATGGCAAATGCTTGTGCAGATGTTATCAATTCGAAAAGTGAAAAGCCATTTTTTCTCTACTTTGCTACCAGCGATCCTCATCGTGGTGGTGGCATTGATAAAGACTCTGCATTGGATCTAAAACCAGATCTTTTTGGGAACAAACCAAAGCGGGGGAGTCACAAGGATGTAAAGGAAGTTTTTTTTGAACCTGAAGATGTTCAGGTTCCGACGTTCTTGCCTGATACGCCTGAAACACGGAGTGAACTTGCTCAGTATTACCAGTCATGTGCCCGAATCGATCAGGGTCTCGCACGACTCGTTGAGCTTCTGAAGAAAGCCAATGTTTTTGACAAAACGCTTATCGTTTTTACCAGTGACCACGGCATGGCCTTTTCAGGTGGAAAAACAACAGTCTATGAACCAGGTCTGCGGGTTCCTTTTGTTGTCTACGATCCATATGTGAAGGTTCGCGGTGTTCGGAGTCAGAGTATTATCAACCACACGGATATAACACCATCCATGCTCGACTTTGCAGGCGAACTTGATCACTCAAAGCAGCGGCCCAAGCACTGGATGCCACCTGAAGAATATTGGCGGGAGAAGCCATATGCGACTAATGAAAACCATGGACCGCGGAATGGTTTACTCGCATATCACGGTCGGTCATGGTTGCCGATTCTTGCTGATCCTGACTTTGAAATACACGAAGCACATTTTGCGTCACATACGTTTCATGAGATTCAGATGTATTATCCAATGCGGGCAGTGAGTGATCATGAGTGGAAATTGATTTGGAACATTGCACATCCGCTACCGTATCCATTTGCCTCAGATCTTTGGGCTGCCAGTAGCTGGCAGTCTCAATATCAACGTAGCCTTGATGCTCCCTACGGAAAGAAAACGGTCAAAGAGTATATTTACCGGCCCCGATTCGAGCTGTATCACATCAAGGAAGACCCCGAAGAGACAAAGAATCTTGCCAATGATCCAGTTCATGCAGGAACACTTTTGAATTACCAAGAAAAGCTCAAAGCAATGCAGCAGAAATTCAGAGATCCCTGGATTACCAAGTGGGATTATGAATAGTCGTTATCTTCTCCACAGAAGCTGCAGTGATAGACCAAGCCCCGGGTCGAACTCGATGACGTCCGTTCTGCCCGAAGTGAAACTTGTCCCTTGGAAAAGTTCACGATCAAAAAGATAAGAGGCCAAAAATTCGAGGCTGAATCCAGCTCCAATTTGCCGATCAAGCCCGATAGCAGCACGTTGGTCGAATACATAGAAACGTTCTTTTTCAATAGTTCGATCAGCTAGAAAATAGATCTGCGTATCGGTGCGGTAACCACCGAATAGCCAGAGTTTGTCAGCAAGGCGTCTTCGTATCATGGCGTTTACATTCACGATTGGGAAATAACTAAACGTTACCTCCCAATCATCGTTTGGTCGCCATTCCAGTCCGGCAGGCAGACCAATCTTTGCCTCAAAGGTGTCATCTGGCTTATAGACATAAGCAATACCGGGCAGTGGGTAAGGCAACTGTGATGTTGGTGAATAGAAGAGACTAAAGCTCCAGTCATCACGCTGATTTCGGGCTGGTACTGTCGCAAAGAGAATCGACATAAGCGTCAGGTCACGGCCAGCATGAAAAGGTTTATCACTCGCTGAACCAAAAAGAAACGTACCTCCAATGGTACTTCCAGAAGCAAGAGGACGAATATGGGTGACGCCCGTTTCTACGAGCCAAAATTGACTCGGTACGGCCTCACCAGAACTTGGTAGGACTGCGTTTGTTGCAAGTTCAAGCCGACCAAATTTAGCAATTGCCAGCCAGAGTGGTTTCCCCTCTTCGGGAATGCCAAGGGGCGCGGCCAATCGAGCAAACTGTGCATTCATTTGCAGATTTGCTGGTTGGTTCACAACGGGTGTGTTTGGCGCCCAAAAACCACCTATGGTCACTGGTGCGGCACGACCAAAGCTCGGTTTTTTCCCTCGTGAAGATCCCGGCTTCATTGGATCAAGGTCAGCAATCGGCTCACTGGCAAACGTGTCCTGTTCGATATTGAAATCAACTGGTGGTAGGAGATCAATTCGTTGGTCTGGATTACGATACGGAGTCCACGGGTCTGCAGGACTAGAAAATCGTGTTTCTGCTCCGGGCGAACGCACAGGTTCTACCCAGACAACATCTTGTGCCGATAGCGCACTTGCCACAAGGCAACACGTGATCGATACCTGCAGACGTAAATGATGTGGGGGCACGATATATCCACAGATGGTGTATGAAGTTCGCGTGAGACTTTAGCGGCCGTGTGAGAGTCGTGCAATTGCGGAAGAAAGACTTTTAACTCGTTGTTTTTACGAATTTGCACAAATGAAGCACTGCGCTATCGAGTTGTCATATACATTGCTTTTAGTGAAATTCATAAACATATCGGGCTTTCATGAGGTGTTTATGAAGCAGGGTCTTTCCCAATCGCTGTCTCAGATTTCGGAGCTCACGCCATGACAAAACTTTTCGATCTTGATCAATTTGTACAACAAGCCATTCAGCATCGCGCTTCGGATATTCACTTTCAGACTGGGGATGAGCCACAGTTTCGAATCGACGGTTCTATCCGACAGATTAATTTGCCAAAAGTATCATCCCAGCAGATCGAAGACCTTAAGAGTTTGCTTTTAGATGATCGTTCATCTCGGCAACTTGAGGAGCACGGTGCTGTTGATCGTGGCTATCAAGTAAAAGGTCCGAATGGAACACAGGTATGTCGACTGCGAGTTAGTTTTGCAAAGTGCTTTGCTGGTTTCAAGGTCGTTTGTCGTATTGTTCCGGATAAGATTCCGACGATTGAAGAATTTGGTATGCCAGATATTTTTAAAAAAATTGCTCTCGAAAATACAGGGATGGTTATTGTTTCAGGAGTGACTGGAAGTGGAAAGTCGACAACTATTGCTGCAATGATTCGTCATATCAATCAGCATCGACAAAAGCATATCCTGACACTGGAAGACCCAATTGAGTTTATACATACTCCTGACCAATCAGTTTTTACCCACCGTGAGAAAAGTGCACACTTCGAGACTTTCTCAGACGGTCTGCGCACAGCACTAAGGCAAGACCCTGATGTCATACTCGTTGGTGAGATGAGAGATACAGAGACGATTCAAGCGGCCATGCAGGCTGCAGAAACGGGCCATCTCGTATTTGCAACAGTCCATTCGGCGAGCGTTGAAGATGTTCCTGAGCGTGTGATCTCGACATTTCCTGAAGACGAGCAGGATCAAGTTCGCGCACAGATAGCAAATGTGTCAAATAGTTTCATCGCACAGTCTCTCGTTCCTAAAGATGGTGGAGGTAGTGCTGCTGCCTTTGAAATACTACGGTTGAATAATGCCGCTCGAAATCTTATTCGAGAACATAAGAGTTTTCAGTTGAATTCAATTATGCAAACTCAGCGAAGAGAAGGCATGGTAACACTGACTCAATCTTTTATAGATCTTTACGCAAAAGAAGTAATCTCGGCTGATGTGCTACTGGCACACGCACCGGATGCAGCACGTGCACAAACGTTTATTCGGGAAAACCCACAGTCGTCATGAAGTGAGGTTTTGTTGAGTTTGTGACCCAGATGTATTCCCCCGGTCAACGACTCAATGAAATAGATCGTTTGCTGCAGCGTTGAGAACAAGTGGAGCAGAAGTTGAAGATTACAGAATCTTTGCGAGAAGAGCATGAAATTCCACTATCGCATTGTGATTGAAAGGACATGGCAACACATCGTAGCCGCGATGCGATGTTAAGGACTTCATGTGCCGGAACAAGTACTGAAAAACAAAAGCAAAGGTAAGGTGTGCGTGTATGACTATTCAAAAAGTAATTATGGAATTTGTTGTGATCATATTCTCTTTGGCACTTTTCACTGGTGATGAAAGGGTTCGGCCTCTTCAACTTAAAGTTTCGCTACATAGTGAAATACGCGGTGATATTTTCAAGCCACGTTTTCTGGAATCTGTCGAGGATGTTGTAAACCTTCTTGGTCGACAAAGTGCTGTAGCTATTGATCAGCAGATGCAATTTGAAACACACGGAGTGCTCGTGTTTCAGTGGTCAGGATCAAGTCGTGATGCACTTTCAATAAAGACAGTGCATGACGGCGTGGTGACATTCAAATACACGCGTGGGAGAACACGTGACCTTCGTCAGCATGTTCAGGCTTTTGTTTTGGATAAACGAATTGGCTGGAACGTGACAGATGCAGATGATCCTGATGAATAAACTCAAGATGAACCAGAGACGAACACAAGAGCATTACGAGGTGATTCAGGACCCTCTTAGGTTTTCTGCCTGACGCCGTATTGTCTTGAGTTCACTCTTATCTTTCCTTACAAGATTCCGTAGCTGCATTGTCATTCGCGGATTTTTCTTCAAAAGTTTTTCATGCCTGGCAAGAAAATCCCAGTAGAGTGTTGTGAAGGGACAGGCTTCAGGCCCATGTGCTACTTTTGGTTTATATCGACACGTCTTGCAGGCATTACTCATTCGGTCGATGTAAGCACCTGTTGCACAATAGGGCTTGGACGCCATGACACCGCCATCGGCAAATTGACTCATGCCAATGGTGTTCGGTAGTTCGACCCATTCAACAGCATCGACGTAGACTGCAAGATACCACTGATGAATGTCTTGAGGTTTTACTCCATACAGCATGGCGAAAAGTCCGGTCACCATAAGTCGTTGTATATGGTGTGCGTATCCGTATTCGAGTGTCTGACCAAGTGCATCTTTCAAGCAATTCATGTCTGTATCACCAGTCCAATAAAAGTTTGGCAATGGCTGATCGGCTCCCATGGTATTTCGTTGGGCGTATTCCGGCATGAATCGCCAGTAAATACCACGCACATATTCACGCCATCCAAGAATTTGACGAATAAACCCTTCGGTGGCTGCTAGAGGTGCAGATCCATTTCGATAGGCTTCTTCAGCGGCAGCAACCGCATCGCGTGGGTCGAGAAGTTTCAAGTTGAGAGCGACCGAGAGGCGGGAGTGATAAAGCCAAGGCTCACCAGTCCATATTGCGTCTTGATACACTCCGAAGTTGGTTAAACGATACG
>PKCL01000366.1 GCA_002862165.1 Planctomycetaceae bacterium | reverse complement strand
CTACCGGCTTTCAATTGACGCAAAAAGTCACAACGATTGCTCGCTTCATGCGAGAAGTTATGAGAATTCACGGGCAGTCTCCTTTCACGAGTCTCAGATGTACGTGTAAGCATCGGGCAGTACTCAGGACAGTACTCAGATAATCGACCTTATATCTGTAATAATGTTACCCATCAAACGTGCATTACGCACCAAATGGGACCTGTCGTGAGTCTCATATCGGCGTGTTAGACTGCTTTTAGATCGAAAATCCTAAGAAACCACCATTAAGAGGGGGCTCGCATGACCGTACAGGTAACAAACCAACAAGGCGACAGAATTATCGAAGTGGCCACAACAGGAAAACTCACACGCGATGACTATGACACGTTTGTGCCCGTTATCGAATCGGAAATGAAAAAAGGAAAAGTAAAGATTCTCTTTTCAATGCATGACTTTTCTGGCTGGGACGCTGGTGCTCTCTGGGAAGATATCAAGTTTGATATGAAACACTTCGGCGAAATCGAGCGACTCGCCATGGTGGGTGAAAAGAAATGGGAAGAGGGAATGGCATGGTTCTGCAAGCCCTTTACCACCGCAAAAATTTCCTACTTTGATCACACTGAAATAGACGCCGCCCGCTCTTGGCTCAAAGCTGATTAATTCAACTTTGGTATTTCTTTCGAAATGAACATCGAGACATCTCCTGATTTTCAGTCAGAATCCTAGGTGTCATCTTCGAGCGTGCGCTTTCCTCGAAGGAGATGGTGATAGTGTTGAGCAAAACGATGTGATTCATCACGAACATATTCCAGTAAACGCAACGAGTAAGCATCTCGCGACAATCGCAAGGGCTCCGATTTACCCGGCAGGAAAATTTCTTCTTCTCTTTTGGCAATTGACAAAATACATGGTGGATCCACCCCAAGAGAATTTAGTGCATCCATCGCAGCAGACAACTGACCCTTGCCACCATCGATAAGAAATACATCGGGGAGAGATGCTCCTTCTCGAAGCAGTCGCGAAAACCTCCGCAACACAACCTCATGAATACTTTTAAAGTCGTCGATGCCTTGAACTGTTTTGATTCGATATCGTTTGTATCCAGGCTTAAAAGGCAGACCATCAATAAACTGGACAAGGCTGGCAACGGTTTCATTACCAGCCAGATGAGCAATATCAACGCCCTCGATGACGCGAGGAGGCCCTGGCAGACCAAGCACTTTCTCAAGGCCGGCAAGTCCTTTTTTCGGATCAACGAGAAACACTTCTGGCTGAACATGCTCTTCAAGATCACCTCGCTCATGAAGCCGCTCAAGCAGTCTGATCTCGTCTCGAAGGCGTGCTGCCTTTTCATACTCAAGCCCTTGTGATGCCGACATCATTTCCGTTCGCATTTCTTCAAGGAGCCGTTTTTTTCCACCCTCGAGAAATGTTTTGAGTCGATTAATATCTTTTCGGTAATCCTCTTTTGTTATTCGAAGATTACATGGGGCGGTACATTGACCAATTGAAGCGAGTAAGCATGGCCGAAACCAACGCCACTGGGGATCATCCTTATCGATATCAAGTGAGCAGGTTCGAAATTTAAAAATTCTTTGGAGTACGACAATCGCACCGCGTAGGCTTCCCGCACTCGGAAACGGACCATAGAGTTTCACGCCTTTGGAAGCTGGCGAACGAGTAAACTCAATCCGAGGGAAATCTTCGTGTGTTGTGATTTGTAAATATGGAAAGGTCTTGTCGTCTTTGAGTAAAGAATTAAATCGTGGCTGTACGTCTTTAATGAGACGACTTTCAAGAAGAAGTGCATCTACTTCACTATCTGCTTCGAGATAGTCAATGTCTCTTATTTCTTGAACCAGATCAGCTGTTCGACGATCAACCTCTGCAGCCTTCAGAAAGTAGCTCGAAGCCCGACTTCGTAGATTTTTTGCCTTACCCACGTAGATCACACGGCCGGCAATATCTTTCATCAAATAGACGCCCGCGGTCTGAGGAAAATCCCGCACCTTTCTGGCAGCTGTGGCGTAATCGCTAGACGTCACCGGTCTGTCAGTATCTGCCGGAGTTGTCTCAGAGTTTGCATTCGATGGATCGTTCATATCTGTATTCTATGACGGATGTCGCAATTGCCAGCCGTTGTAGCAACAGATTCTTCCTAAAAGATATTGAATAAAAGCAACACAACTCGCCCACCTCGAGATTAAACTCCTACTCGTCTGCGTAAATCCTTCTCAAGGAGATCGAGTCGGCTTTCAAGGACCTGCTTTACAGACGGAAGTTCTTCTACTGCCAGCGGTGGAGAAAAGGCAAAAAGGTAGAACTTGATTTTTGGCTCTGTACCAGACGGTCTCGCTGCTATTGCATTGCGAAGTGGCGGAAAGTCATGTTCGGAACCCTGATTGCTTGGACAATCTGGATCAATGAGATCGAAGATAACAAGATCGCCTTGCTCACCCTCAAACGGTGTTTCTTTCCCACCAGATTCCAGGAATTTAAGCTGCCCATAATCTCTTGCTCTTCTCACTGGTAGCCCACCAAATTCTGCAGGGAGATCTTCTCGTAGGACCGCCATGATTTCTCGCATCTGATCCATACCAGCAGCCCCTGGCAACTTGATTGCTACCTGACGTTCAAGATGACACCCATAGGCACAAAATATTTCATCAAGCTTTTGATGTAACGTTTTTCCGTGCGACTTGAGATCTGCTGCTAATTCCGCGAGAAGTAATGCAGCGACACTAGCATCTTTGTCACGAACATGCGTTCCTGCTAGATATCCATGAGACTCCTCACAACCAAAAACAAAATTTTCTGCACCTATATCGTCAATTGTCCGGCCTATCCATTTGAATCCAACTTGGAGCCAATCGATAACATTCACTCCATACTTTTCACCAATGCAGCGAATCAAACCACTCGTCACAAGAGTCGTGACAACGGTGTCAGCAGACCGCAGCTTTTCCTGATCTCTTCTTTTTTTAAGCACCCAGTCCGTTAGCAAGGCTCCAAGCTGGTTCCCTGTGAACGCCTTCCATTCACTACCGCTGACTCCGTCAATTGCAGCTGCTGCTCCAAGCCGATCACAATCTGGGTCACTTGCCATGACCACGTCATCAGATTGAGAGCGTGCCTCATCAATTGCACCGCTCATCACTGCGGGGTTTTCTGGATTTGCGACATGCCCTGGAACATTTGGAAAATCGCCGTCCGGATCAGCTTGTGGGCCAAACAATCTTACATCTTGAAAACCTGCTCCCTGAAGCACTGGAAGGACAGCTGTCGCACCAACTCCATGGAGCGGTGTGTAAATGACTGAGAGATCACGTACACCTGGTGTTGCCTGTTTCAGCACTGCCTCTACAAAAGCCGTATCGATCTCATCTTCCATGAAGACAACTCGCCCCTTTTGAACTCCATCCTCAAAGGGAAATCGATCAATTTCGTTGGCCTGCATCACGTGTTCGATAATACCCTTGTCGTGAGGTGGCAACACTTGAACACCACCAGCCCAGTACACCTTGACAGCATTATCACTAGGAGGATTATGGCTCGCCGTTACCATAATACCGCACGTGCTCTTGGTATATCGAACCGCATACGAAAGTTCTGGTGTACTCCGAAAGCCTCTAAGAAAAAATATTTTGAACCCTGCTGCTAGAAGAACTTCGCTACACAACTTTGCAAAATGCTCTGAACGATGTCGCGTGTCGTATGCGATGGTACAGCTTGGTTCACCCTCTGCGTGGCATGTTTCTGTGACATATTCAGCAAGCCCTTGAGCGCTCTCACCAATTGTTCGGTCATTGATAGCGTTTGACCCGACGGGAAACATTTTCCCGCGACGACCCCCTGTACCAAAAGGAATAACCGTCCAATATGCATCGTCGAGTGATTTCCAAATATCTTTATCGGATTTTGCACGCTGAATGAGATTAGCAAGTGGCTCAGCAAACTCTGAATACCGTGCTTCTGTTAACCATGTTCGTATCGTGGCTACCGAATGGTCCGTAATTGTCCCATCCTGATGGGCTCTATCCAGTTGTGCGAGACAATCATCAAGTAGATCAGCAGACATTGGTGTCATCAGGAACTCCGGGGAAACACGGGTATTCGTTACATTCCGTTTGGATTTATACTCTGCCTCTCTAAAACGTGCAGCTATTTTCAATGGAAAATCAATGAACAATGGAACTGGGTCGAATGTATCGCATCCTGAACCGCTTATCGTCAGTGTCTCTGGGCTTCGTGGAATCGTGGGTAAATCCCTCACGGATGATGTCGCAGCAGCGTATGCATGCAGCTTTATCGAAACCCTTCCTGCTGGCCCCATCGTAGTCGGGAGGGATGGGCGAGAGTCTGGGCCGGCACTCAAAAAAATAATTTCCAAGGCAATTACGGCCAGCGGTCGAGATGTGCTCGACTGCGATACTGCTTCAACACCAACAGTAGGCGTTGCTGTTATTGAGAATAATGCTGCAGGAGGTATTCAGATATCAGCCAGCCATAATCCAGCACCCTACAACGGTCTTAAACTTTTCTCCGAGAAAGGCCGTGTCCTTCCAGCTACGGAGGGTGACGCCGTGCGCTTACGATTTGAAGCAATGCGAAGGACTCCGCCAAAGACACAGAAAGAGTGTGAGCCTGGAAATATTCACTCAATTGAAAGCACTCTGCCACATCTAAACAAAGTTCTTGCGATTGTCGACGTTGATGCTATCCGTCGCGTGAACCCGAAGGTGTGGATAGATTGTGGTCGTGGAGCAGGAAGTCGCCTAGCCCTACCACTCCTTGAGGCACTTGGTTGTGAGGTTACTGTTGTTGGTGAGCCGCCTGACGGCCAGTTTGAGCATGAACCGGAGCCAACAGCGGAAAACCTCATCGAGTTACTCCCACAAATACCAGCAGCCAGGGCTGACATTGGTTTCTTCCAAGACCCCGATGCAGACAGGCTTGCCATTGCTGACGGCACGGGACACTATCTGGGTGAGGAATTAACGCTCGCTCTTGCAGCCGATGCAGTGCTGAAGAAATCTCAAGGCCCAGTTGTCATCAACTGTTCTACAAGTTGCCTGACTGTGAAAATTGCGGAACAACATGGCTCATCGTGCACACTCTCTGCGGTTGGTGAAGCCAACGTTGTCGACGAGATGCTTCGGAGAAATGCCATTTTAGGGGGAGAGGGCAATGGCGGCGTGATAGACCCCCGAGTCGGCCTTGTCCGAGATTCATTTGTTGCCATGGCACTTATTTTAGAGCGTATGGTAGAGGGTGGAAAACTTACCCCTCTCGCAGACCTGATCAAAGACTTCCCTCCACTCACAATTAAAAAAACAAAGCTCGTGCTTCCATCCGGATGGTCGCAATCAGATATTACTGAATCCTTTCATCGTGTTGCTCAAGCCTTTCCCCAAGCAACCGTAAGCCGTCTCGATGGTGTACGTGTAGAGTGTGATGATGGCTGGGTGCTGGTACGTGCAAGTAACACGGAGCCTATTGTGAGAATCATTGCAGAAGCAACTCATGAACAACGAGCGATATCGATTATTGAGCAAGCAAGAAAAGCGTTGCTTGCTCAATAATGACTTTGTGTTGACACTTCAACATATGTCAATCTAGCTTGCCGGAAGATCTATTTTCATGGCACTCATGAGTCGTTTCATATCTTCCCAAACATCCCGTTTTGCTGACGGATTATCAAGAAGGTATGAGGGATGGTATGTGCACATGACACGTACACCTTGATATGTAAACCACTTTTTACGCAGCGTTTCAATCGACTCTGTGCTTCGTAAGAGAGACTGAGCTGCACTGGTTCCAAGACAGCAGATAAATTCTGGTTTCAATACATGAAAGTGCTGTTGGAAAAAATGTTCATAATTCTTGATCTCATGAGCATCATCATGATGTTCTTTGGGGTGTGGTTTCTTAAGACTGTTGAGCACATAGACTTCTTCAGAAGAAAATGCACAGGCGTCAAGAATTTTTGTGAATAGTGTTTCTGTTTGGCCAGTAAAGAGTGTTCCAGCCTCAACATGAGTCTTTTCCGGTGACACTCCGAAAAAACAAAGACGAGGATGTTCGCCTCCGCCACCAAACACATCCTGAGAAGCAAAAGACACAAGTTGCGAGCACCTATCACACGCCAATACTTCTTCGTGCATGACATTGAGTAACCGTTTGTACTCTTCGGAATCAGTTTTCTGCGAGCCAACTAACGGATCACTGGTGCGCTGTCCATGACTCATTTGAGGTTTTGGAAGGCTTGTGACTCCTGCTAATTCCAGGCTCTCTAATCGCTGCCGCAATGCCCGTTCTGACATTTCTACACCCTACAGTTACGGGTTCTACAACGCTTTACGAAACCGTTTCCGGCCACGCTTTCTTCCCAGCAGTGACGGAGCTGGCTTTGGTGGTTCGGCGTCGACCGCTTCACCTGGACCCTGAACGTCTCCGGACTGTTGTCCTCGAGAAGGAGTTGGCCTCGTCGGCTCTGGATCAATCGCAACGAATCCTCGCACTTCCTTCCGTTCCAAAAGCTTATCAATACGCATTTCGATACGAGTCAGTTGCGGACCCTCCTCTGGCGCAACGAATGTATATGCGATGCCCTCACGACCCATGCGTCCTGTTCTGCCAACTCGATGAACGTAGTCATCACAGAACTCGGGGATGTCGTAATTAATGATGTGTGAAACGCCTGATACATCAATACCACGACCAACAACATCCGTCGCCACCAGGACCTGAATCTGACCGTCACGGAATTGCCGCATCACTCTATCGCGCACATTCTGGGCAAGATCACCGTGAATGCACGCAACACTTGCCTTTTCATTTTTCCTCTGTCGCTGAAGCCGCTCATGAATCTTATCGGTCCCACGTTTGGTACGACAAAATACAATGGCCTGCCGCGGCTGTTCTTGCTCAAGTACTTTTTCAAGTAACTTAAATTTTCGAGTGGGATCTACTGTGAAATAAAACTGCTCAATGGTCTCAACAGAAATTTCATTCGTTGAAAAGTCGAGGATCTCAGGATCTCGCATATATCGAGTTGCTAATTTTGCTACAGGAGGAGGAACGGTAGCGGAAAGAAGCAGCGTCTGTCGACTCTGAGGGCAGCGACGAAGAATTTTTTCTATATCTGGACGAAACCCGATATCCAGCATGCGGTCCGCTTCATCAAGTGTCACAAGCTCTAATTCACTCAATAAAAGCGTGCCTCGACTCATATGATCAAGGACTCTCCCCGGCGTTCCGACGACAACTTCAGGGTTCTTCGCAAGCTTATCAATTTGTCCCTTAATGGGCTTTCCGCCATACACCGCAACGCAGCTTAGTTTCGAACCTGCAGCAAGTTTTTCAAATTCATCACGAACTTGGACAGCTAATTCACGCGTTGGCACCATGACAAGGGCCCGCACACCGCGACCTCTTCCAGGGCTTTGAGTTAATAATTCAAGTATGGGGAGCACGAATGAAGCAGTCTTACCGGTACCAGTTTGAGCCTGCCCCAATACATCAACACCTGCGATAGCTCTGGGAATGACACCTGCCTGAACGGGAGTTGGCTGAGAATATCCAGCTCGAGCCACTGCCTGTAGTGTGGTTGGTGACAGTCCGAGAGTTGCGAATTCTCCACCATCATTTTCAATATCGCCGGAAACTGTAGGGGTATTTTCAGAAGGAGGCGTCGATACTTCGTCGCGCGGGTCCTCCCTGCCGCCCGTGCTCTGGGACACATTTTCCTCAGCAGGACTACGCCGCCGGCGACGTCGCCGAGGCTGTTTTTCACTCGTCACTCGGAACCTTCTCTCATGTGAATTGCTCTCTTCATTATTGCGCAAGCCACAATGAGCAGCCGGGTTTTACTACACCAAATCTGAAATGACGCCCGGTTCCATCCGGGGGACTTTTTCAGCGGGGACAACCAGCTTCGGGAGAGCAAAAAGCTTTAAATCTTTTATTTTTAGAGACGATACCATACAAACGAACAGTACGCAATTCGAGATGCCTGGCTTCTCTTCTTCTAGAACTCGGCCATATTGGTAAGCAATACGTCGATGTCTACACAGAATCCGGGGTCCGGACGTCCTACGGGTGGTGGCTCCGGATAAGGCCACCTCAATGATCACTTACCGGTCAAAAAACTTTTTGATTGCCCAGACCGTAGCTGACCTTCCAGCACGTGCAATGGACCTTGTGAGCGGAATTCGTTTAGGACAAACCGCCACACAATTCTGAGCATTACCGCACATCTGAATCCCACCTCGACCCGTGAGGGCCTGCATTCGCTCATCTGAAT
>PKCL01000357.1 GCA_002862165.1 Planctomycetaceae bacterium | reverse complement strand
TTGCACTCCTTGCAATTCGTAAATTGATTCCCGCTTCCCCAAGAGCGTGTTATACGAACACACCACGCTTTCGGTTCACTGAAATCTGTTGAGTCTGCCCTATCACTATTGATCAGCACTCAAATCTTAACGCCAACCCTGACGGTTTAAAATTTTATTTACTGACTCTCAACTCCACACCAGTTTAGTCGTATCGTCGAACTCTGACCTGAAACTTAAACAAATTTTTTATTTTTATAAAAACTATGCTGCAGACTACCCAGCTTGACTTGCCTAAGCCGCAAACTCCTTGCGTCTTGGTACCAACTGACTTTGCAATCGCTCAACAATTGCAGAATGCATCTGGCTGACCCGACTTTCTGAAAGATCGAGTGTCAAACCAATTTCTTTCATTGTGAGCTCTTCGTAATAATAAAGAATGATAATCAATCGTTCATTCCGATTGAGGCCTTTTGTTACCAGCCTCATAAGGTCTCCCTTTTGAATACGGCGAGTGGGGTCTTCACCCTTTTTGTCCTGAAGAATGTCGATTTCACGAACATCTTTAGAACTATCTGTCTCACACCATTTCTTATTGAGACTCACGAGACTTATAGCGTTTGCATCAACCAGAAGTTTTTCGAACTCCGCAGCGGACAACTCCATATGAGCGGCGACCTCTGCATCTGCTGGCGTTCGACCTAATCTCGCCTGAAGAGTCTTAATTGCTTCATTGAGTTTGCTCGCTTTACTCCGAACCAAGCGAGGAACCCAGTCCATCGTGCGCAACTCATCGAGCATTGCGCCACGAATTCGTGGTACACAGTACGTCTCAAATTTAACGCCACGAGAAAGATCATAGGCATCTATGGCGTCCATAAGCCCAAAAGTACCCGACGATATCAGGTCATCAAGTTCGACTCCGTCAGGCAGTCTCGCCCAGATTCGTTCGGCGTTGTATTTCACCAGCGGATAGAAAATCTCAATGAAACGGTTTCTCAGAGACTGATCAGACTGATCCCGCTTGAATGTCTTCCAAAGTTCAAGCATCTCTTCCGGTGGTGGTTGGCTGAAATCCTTCGCCACAACATTCCTCCTTGATCGCCTTTAAAGCGGCTCAACCTTCCATGATCGGACCGCTGGTTAGTCTCCTAACCAGGTGGGAGGATATGCTCGAACCCACCTCCAACACAACTTCATTTCATCGACCGGAATTCAAGAACCACGCCAAACATTCCGCCAAAGCTCGCCGCACCCCCCCTATACCACCAGGCTTGCCAAGGAGTGGGCCGCTGAAACTTCAAGCCGCACTTTTGTGAACCTGAAGCGGGCTGCCGGGTGTCCCGATCGTTGCAAAAATTTCAACACGAGGTTGACCCTGCATCTCGGCATCAGCGACCACAGGCGTCTCAATACCCGCTGCTCGCATCTGCTCAGAAAAAACTTCACGATGCTCTGAAGATACTGAAATCGCGCATTGTCGACCCCGTTCCTGCAACGGACGCAACGCTCTCCGTAACTCAGAAAGTAGTTGCTTCTGCTCCAATCGTAATGCCACTTCCGATACTGAAGCTGCCAACAAATCAACCGCACTCGGTGTGACTTCAATAATCGTGAGACGACCTTCCTCGTCACGAAGACGACGTACTATCGTACGAACAATATGTGGCCGTAGCTTTTCTGCAAGCTGTTCTGGAACATGGCCTTCGGCCGCATGATCAGCAATCGCTTCAAGAAGAACAGCGAGTGGTTTTATAGGCAAACCCTCTCTCAATAAACACTGCAAAGTCCGCTGTACTGTGGCCACACTTACAACGTTAGGAACAGTCTGTTCGACAGTGGCAGGCTCCGTAGCCCGCAGTGACTCCAGCATGCGAGCCATTTGATCTCGAGACAAAAGCCGGTCAACACATCGTCGGAGATTCGCTTCGAATATATATGCAATCGCGTCTTCACCAATAAAAGCCTGCCCACCTCGACTTCTCACTTCTTCGGCCTCTGCCGGACTCCCCCAACGGACACATTGTGTTGGCGGAATACTCGATACAGCATCACGATTTTTCCGCCAGCGCTGACGCGTCACGTCATCACTTGAACTAGGAACCAAAAGCCATTGACCTGAGGGCATTACAGGATCATCAAGCGGGTCCCCATCCAGTTCCATAACCCATTGCCCATTTGCAAGCGTAGCATCATCACGAAAGAGTACCGCTGGAACAATGACACCGAGATCTTCGGCTATACGATGACGCACACCCTCCACGACTGCAGGCAGCCTTGGTTGGTCTTCGGTAATAAGCCCGACAAGATCTTGTCCCACGCGTACAACCAGACGGTTCTGGCCGAGGATTGTTTCGATAGGAGAGTTGCTTCGAGAGACTGATTTTCCTCGCCCACCAGGTGCTGACTCGGTTGAGATTGCTTTCAGCGATGTCGAGGTAAGCAACCAGGCCGCTGTCGCTGTTCCGACTGCCATTACTGCTAACGGCGTAGTTGGCAATTCGGATAGTGCCAGAAGCCCAAGGAAAGCAGATGTTACAAGCAGTAGTGTTGGCCTCGCGAATAATTGCCGTCCGAGCTCACGAGGCAGATTTTGCCTCATTGTTGACCGAGAAAGAAGTAAACCGGTCGCAACAGAAACAAGAAGCGAGGGGACCGCACTTGCCAGACCATCACCAATCGTAAGCCGAGCGTACAGGCCAGCGGCTTTGGTGGCGGGCATACCAAGCTGCCCAACGCCAATCGCAAATCCACCAACAAGATTGACCAAAACAATGACGACACTCGCCACAGCCTCACCACGGACGAAACGACTAGCACCATCCATACTTGCATAAAATTCTGCCTGACGCTGCAATTCGATTCGACGCTGTCGAGCATCATCTCGTGACAGATTGCCCGAGGAAACTTCAGCATCAATCGCAGCCTGACGCCCTGGGAGCGCGTCTAACGTAAACCGAGCTGCAACCTCACTGGTACGAGTGGCGCCTGCAGTCAGCACCACAAATTGAATAACCGCAATAATGGCAAATACAACAACTCCAACAACCAAGTTGTCAGCGGCTACAAAACTACTAAAAGCTTGCACTACATCACCAGCTGCTACGTCCCCGACTGTGCCAGCCTGAGAAAGAATGAGACGTGTTGTTGCAATATTAAGAACGAGCCGGACAAGGGTAGCCGCTAGTAAAAAACTGGGGAACACGGCCATTTCGAGAGGTGTCCGTGCAACGAGTGAACCAAGAAGTGCAAGCACTGCAACGGTGAGGTTTGCTGACAACAGAAGGTCAACAACCGATGCCGGGACTGGCGCTAAGACCACCAGAACAGCAAGAAGGATCACGACCGGGATAGCAAGATCTGCCACATGGCCTGCAGCAATGCGAGAGAAAGCCGTCGGAGTACCTGGAGAACGAGCCATAAAAGCGAGTCGGCAACTTGGCCGCAAGGTATGATAAATTGAAGGAACACGAGACGATAGCGTTGCGAGGCTGAGGGCGTCCAGACCGCTCCAGATCAACTTTTTATTGATTTTTTTCGGAAATATGCATGAAATTCAACCGAAACGGGATTCACTTCGAATACCCTGACAACTGGGTAATCGAGGAAGACACCTCCCCTGATGGTGCGTATGGCATCACCGTATCAGCCCCCGACGGGGCTTTTTGGTCCCTGAGCAGGCAGCCACCCGGTGCAGATTCGCAACATCTCATTGATGCGACGGGCGACCAACTACGCGGAGAATATCCAGATCTTGAGGTGTACCCTCGATCCGATGATGTTTTCGGAACGAGCCTTTCTGGAGCTGATTTCAACTTTTCATATCTTGATTTGACGAATACGGCTGAAGTTCGCTGTCTCAACACACCAACTGCCTGTTACGTCGTTTTTTGCCAGGCTGAAGATCGTGACTGGAGTCGTTTACACCACGTTTTCAAGGCTATGGTCACAAGTTTTATTCGAGAGACCATTGGAAATAACCCCTCATCAGATGAGTGACGGTCTGATAGTATTCTGTGCCATCGGGCATTCTTCTTTTCTTAGCAAGACACAAAGGATCGTACACCAACGTGGTCGCTGCTCTTTCCGGTACTCTGGCACAACTCAACTTGACTGGACTGCACACGCTCATTGCGGTCGCGGAGTTGCCAGCTGCGGCTACTACATCAGACAGCCCAATCCAAATGTTTCACTGGGCAGCGTTCGCAATTTTTGTCTCAGTCTTGCTCGTGCTTGACCTCACTGTTTTCCATAAACATTCTCGCGAACCATCCTTGTCAGAGAGTGCCTTCTGGACATGTGTCTGGTCAACTCTTGCCTTCTCCTTTAATGGTGTCATTTGGTGGTGGCTCGGTAGTGCTGCGGCCGTGGAGTTCCTGACGGGGTATTTGGTCGAATGGTCCCTGTCGATGGATAATGTTTTTGTCTTCGCCGTAGTTTTTGGCTACTTCGGCGTGCCCCTGAAATACCAGTACCGCGTTTTGTTTTGGGGAATTCTTGGTGCTGTTCTTATGCGACTCACTTTTGTTCTGGTGGGTGCTGAATTGGTTGAACGCTTCCAGGGCATCCTGTGGCTTTTCGGTGGATTCCTCGTCTACACGGGTCTGAAGCTTGCGTTCTCAAGTGGAGATGTACACCCCGAAGATAATATTCTCCTCAAGTTTTTCCGAAAATTCCTTCCTGTTACAACCACGCCTGCTGGCGACCGATTCTTTGTCGAGGAGGGTGGCCGCTGGGTTGCAACTCCTCTGTTTCTTGTACTTCTTGTTGTTGAGAGCACTGATGTACTCTTTGCGGTCGACAGTGTTCCTGCAATCTTCGGGGTTGTCGATCAGCATGCTCACTATTTCCGATTCGTGGTTTTCACCTCAAACGTCTTTGCCATACTTGGACTACGCGCACTGTATTTTCTATTAGCTGGAGTGATGGATCTTTTCCGCTTTCTTAATTACGGGCTATCAGCTGTCCTCGTTTTTGTTGGTGGAAAAATGATTGCTGAAGCTGCTCATCACACAGAGTGGTTTGCAGAAATAGGTGGTTGGGATGCCCACGCACAAGGTCACCTTGTGCCACCATGGGCTTCTCTCCTTGCCATTATTGGCCTCATTGGAACGAGCGTTGCTGCATCTCTCTTGTTCCCTGAGACTCAATCACCAGATTCCAAAAAACAAACGAGTGCCTCACCAGCGGACGAAAAAAACGTTTAATGGTTTTCAATACAGGCAACCCCGGCTCTCATGGTTGTTTTGCAGATACCATCACTTCGGTATTCGCTCCACCGACACCACGCCTACTTTTGCATCGCTTCATAAAGAGACTCGTGCGCTGCTGCCATATGGTGAGACTGGTAGCGTTGGGTTACCCGAGTATGTCCAGCCAGACCGAGTTTGGCTGCGAATGTTGCATCACGAAGCACTTTTTCGATACAGCGAGTAAGATCGAGAATGTCGCCTGGTACATGCACTTCGCCCGCAGGCGATGACTCCTGAATTCCTAGCAGTTCGGGAAACGCTCCAGATGCAGATGCGACAACTGGCACACCTGCTGCCATTGCCTCAATAACAGGAATTCCCTTCGCCTCAGGCACGGGTGTTGGCATCACGAACACATCAATCTCGTTCAACAGCTTCATTTTTGAATTTCGGTCAATCTGACCTTGCCAGTGAAACCGGTGCGATATCCCTAGTTCTTCAGCCAATCGATGACACCCCGACAAGTACTCTTCCTCTGCCGGAATAGTTGCCCCTGCCGCTACCAGTTCAACATCCATGCCTCTTTCTACAAGACGGGCTGTCGCCTGAATCACTTGATCGAGCCCTTTTTCAGGACATGCTCTTGCAAGGTACCCAATAACTCTACGATTTCCCCGTGACGCTTTCCGAACCATGAGATCCGGTGCATTATTGGGAAAACCATCTGGATCAATTCCGTGTGGGATAACCGAAACGCGGTCTTTTTCACAGCAGAGAATCTCCCGCATCCTATCGGCATACGGAGTATTTAATGCGATAAACCGATCCACGTCGCCTGCTCTTTCAATGAGCAAATCTCTTACTTCGCGTTGGTACGGCTCAGGTAATTGTGAAATAAAAAGATCTTCACCAGAAAGTGTGACAACAATTGATGCACCGGTCGCTCGCCGTATTGTTTTGGCTAACCCAAGAAGAAGAACATTTGAGAGGTGGACGACATCAGGTCTGACATCACGAGCCAACCACTCTGCCAGACGATTTACCTCTTTTCGCTGACAACCATTCTCACCACGTAATGAAGAAGCAGTCAGCGGACCAAGATCAGCAGGACGGGCATTCCCGCTCCAACGGGATAACGCTTGCAGAAGAAATGGTCGATCAAAAAACCAGTCAATCCAACGAGGTGTATGGCGAAAAAAAGATGAATTTTGTTGCAAAAAGACGTTCACTCCTCCCATCACAACAATTGGCTCTGCAACATTTTCTTCATCAGAAGTTGTGGGGACGTACGCAGGTACCAGCATGGCATCTCGATCCCGCTGACGAAGAGCTCGTACGAGCGCATTATCATGAAGGCATGAACCGCACAGTCGACCTCCTGCGCCAGCTGTGATCTGAACAATCTTCACAAATCAACGCTCACTTTCATGCCCGGCCTGGCTGATCAAGGTGCAACAGAATCTGGGTAAGATCCGACGGGGTAATACCGCTTACACGACCCGCCTGGCTCAATGTACGAGGTCTTATTTGCTCAAGCTTTTCACGAGCCTCAGCCCGAAGATGCCTCACTCGACAGTAATCAAAGCCTTCTGGAATCGACTTTTCTCCATGCTGTCGACGTCGCTCGATCCGCTGTTGTTCAACACGCAGGTATCCCGCATACCGAATATCATTTTCAATCTGGACAGCAACTTCATGCGACACGGAAGACAACGACGGAAGCATCTCGAGGCAATTTTCCCATGTCACTTCCGGCCGCTTGAGCAAATCGGCAAGAGTTACTCCGTTTACGCGGTGGTCGTTCAAAGTACCCATTACAGACTCAATCTCGACGAGCTTTTGCTGTAAACGGCTTACACGAGCAGACTCGGCAAGACCTACCCTGTGGGCAACTGGAGTGAGTCGCCTGTCAGCATTATCATGCCGCAGGGCAAGTCGATGCTCTGCCCGACTCGTAAACATACGATATGGTTCATCAACACCACGTGTAACGAGGTCATCAATCAAGACACCAATATACGACTCTTCCCTCGAGAGAATCATCGGCTCTGCCTGTTTCAAAAACAACGCAGCATTTGTGCCAGCCACAAGTCCTTGCGCAGCCGCCTCTTCATATCCAGTTGTACCGTTTATCTGCCCTGCAAGAAAAAGTCCTGACATAGGCTTGCTCTCAAGACTGAGAGTGAGCTGATCTGGTGGCGCATAATCGTACTCTACGGCGTAGCCATACCGCATTATTTCTGCTTGCTCGAGTCCTGGAATCATCCGAATGATGACGTCTTGCACATCTCGTGGCAGACTTGTAGAGATGCCATTTACATACACTTCATGAGTTCGATATCCCTCGGGCTCAAGAAAAATCTGATGGCTTTCCTTGTCCGAAAAACGAACGACCTTGTCCTCAATGCTTGGGCAGTAACGCGGACCACGCGAATTGATCTGACCACTGTACATTGGCGCACGATGAAGATTCTGACGGATAACTTCATGAATTTCAGGGGTTGTCCGAGTGATCCAACATGAGAGCTGTTCCCGTCTAATTGAGTCTGTAAGAAAAGAAAACTGCTGTGGAATTTCATCCCCAGGCTGTTCTTGCAAGTGCTTCGTATCAATTGTTCCACCGTGCAGCCGACATGGTGTACCTGTCTTAAATCGATCAAGACGAAAACCAATATCCTGAAGGGCATGACTCACCCCAGCAGTTGTTCCCTCCCCTGCTCGGCCACCAGGTGTTTGAGCTTCACCAGTGTGCATGACGGCTTGCAAAAATGTTCCTGTAGTAAGCACAACAGCTTCGGCGTGGTACTCAATACCACCACGAGCAATGACACCTGTTATCCGTCGCTTCGAACCGGCCTCACCCGCGTTATCACCACCTTCAAAACGAAGACCTTCAATTACTTCTTGCCGGAGTACAAGATTGGGCGTCGACTCAACGAGATGCTTTACTTCCATTTGGTAGTGCCGCTTATCAGCCTGTGCACGAGGCCCATGCATTGCCGGACCTTTTGAACGATTTAATACTCGATATTGAATACCACTAGCGTCTATGGCAGATCCCATAAGACCACCAAGTGCATCGACTTCTCGCACTAACTGCCCTTTCCCAACACCACCAATGGCAGGGTTACAACTCATCTGGCC
>PKCL01000483.1 GCA_002862165.1 Planctomycetaceae bacterium | reverse complement strand
GCAGCCATCCCAAAAGTTCTACGACTGATTTGAACGTTTTGGCACGATGGATGTATTGGCTGATGAGGCATGAGGTGTCTCCAGATTTATGGTTTTTTAGTCTGATTCAGGTCTATAGGTTGTACCGGAGTAGCGGAGTGCAACAGCAACAAAAGCGACTGCTGCACAAAGCATTATTGCTGTAAAAAACCAGTAATAGTTTGCTCCCGAAAGCCATGCGTTGAATGGCGGTCTACTAATCATAGCATTGATTACAGCGGTAAACTCATTTCCAATTGCAACGCTTGCAAGATAGCAGCTCATCACAATTGATTTGATGCTTGGCGGTGCTTGAGTATAGCTGAACTCGAGGCATGTAATGCTAACCATGACTTCAGCCGCAGTAAGAAGCGAGTATGCGAGTACCTGCCAGCCGATGGAGGGCGTTTGACCCGCCTCAATCCACATTTGGATAAAACCACTGATTGAAAAGGCTGGCACGGTTAAAAACATTCCGAGGCCGATTTTACGTAGTGGAGTTAAAGGGAAAACCTTGTGAATTGCTGGATAAATGACATACGAGAACAGGGGGACGAAGATGAGTATAAATAGTGGATTAACTGCTTGGAGTTGGCTCGGCAACCAGGTTATTCCAAGGAGTTTCATATCCATTGATTTTGCCTGAAGTACCCATGCACTCGCTGTTTGGTCGAAAAGACACCAGAACGCTGCGACACAAAGGTAGATTGGGATTAAGCTACCGAGAGCTCGTAGGCCTTCACCACTTAATGCTTCACGAAGAAATGCCTTACCTCGAGGGGGCACGTGGATAAAAGTGTTCCTCCCAAGCCAGAAGACAAGCGTCGCAATTGCCATGAGGATTCCAGGGACACCAAAAGCAAGTGATGGGCCCGGCACGATACCGAGAGTTGCCAATGGTTCTGCGAAGCTTCCAAAAAGACCATGAAAACTTTTAGGATCGAGAAGTATTGGGGTAAGTAGTGTACTTGCCAGCGCGCCCAAGTTGATGGCGAGATAAAACCAGCCGAAGATACGGCTGAGTAGGTGTCTATTGCCAGAGCCAAACTGATCACCCACATGAGCTGACACGCAAGGTTTTATCGCGCCTGTTCCAACGGCAATAAGTGCGAGGCCTATTCCAAGGCCGAGCCGTGTTTCATCAACAGCAAGAGAAAGGTGGCCGAGGCAATAGATGATCGAGAGCCAGAGTATTGTACGGTACTTCCCAAAAATCCAGTCAGCGAGGATTGCGCCAACGAGTGGAAAGAGATATCCGGCAACCACAAAGGTATGAAGGTAAAACTTTGCATCAGTGTCACTCATCACGGCCAATTCACCGCCGCGATTGACGAGATGTTCCGTCATAAAAACAGCTAAAATAGCTTTCATGCCATAAAACGAAAAACGTTCGGCTGCCTCGTTTCCGACGATATATGGAATACCACTCGGCATTCTGTCAGTTTTAGACGGTGTTGTTCGATAAGATGGTGTCATTACGTATTTATGCCTGACAGTTTTCCTGAAGCATATCGTCTTACAATACCTTGAAATTAACAACCAAGAGCATGAATCAAACAAGAGCATGAATCAAACACCACCTCATTGGCAAGGAGAACTCCCTGAAGGATGGCTTCTTGTGACTGTTGATCGGCTTCCGGCGTGGATGCTTTCCCCGTTTGGTGCAACATGGGCATCTAATCCAACCCTCTGCCAGCTTGCTTCGGCTGGTCTGACATGTGATCGAGTACTTGCTGGAACAATAGATTCAACTCAAACGCTCCGTGAACTCGCGATGGGACATGCGACCGACTGGCAGGACACCGCCGCTGGGCCACTCGCTGCTGCCGAGGCACGTGGGTGGAACGTGACAGTCGTCACAGATGCCGAGGAGCAATTCTCCGACCTCGTGTCACAGTTTTCAAATCTGAATGTTGTTCGTGTTGCACCTCAACGTTTGTCGGTGACAGTTGAGGCGGAAGAGGAAAGTAGTTGTGGGCGTGTTTTAAGTGCGGCTGTATCCGAATTTGAAAAAGGAAAGACAGATCTTTTGTGGTGTCACCTTGGCAGCCTTGGTGTGTCATGGGATGCACCGCAGGTCTGGCGGGATGGGTTTTTTGATGAAGATGATCCGCCGGCAGGAAATTCCGCTGAGATTCCAGAGTTTACAGTCACACAGAAAACGGATCCTGATCGGGTGAGTGCGGTACGACAGATCTTTGCTGGTGAGATTGCGCACATGGATGAATGGCTTGGTCGACTTGTAACAAGCGTCAGTGCCAGATGGCAGCGATTCGGCATGCTCTTGCTTGGACTCCGGGGTCTACCTCTGGGGTTACATGGTCAAGTCGGGGTTGGGGCCGATGAGCCAGCACCATACACAGAACTGAGTCACCTGCCGGCGATCCTCGTCGATCCAACAGATCGGCAGGCAAGCCAGCGATTTGGTGGGCTTCTTATGCCAGCAGACTTAGGTGTAACAGTGGGTGAACTGATTGTTGGTGTGGAGGGTGAGAATAGATTGTCTGAACCATTGGAAAAAATTCCTCGAGGATTAGGAAGAAGCATTCAGCGTCTCTTCGGCGATGATGCCGGACTGTGGCGGCGTGGCTTTCGAGACCGAGTGTGTAGCGTCGGTGGCGGCGGTCGGGCACTCACTGTTGCTGGTTGGTCCCTTGTGGAGCCACGTGACGAACAGCCGGAGCTTTTTCTGAAGCCTGATGATTTCTTTGACCTGTCTGATGTTGCAGATCGGTCCCAAGAGGTTTCAGAAGCCCTCGCAGACTGCCTTGATGCCCTAGGACACCAGGGTTCTGGTGCTGTTATGGATCCTCTGCCAGAGGTATTGGTGAATGAGGGATTAAACCGTCGATAGTCCAAAGAGTGCGATTTTGCTGCTGATCTGGTTTTGCCCTCAAAACCCTTGATTGATAGTATCCCGGCATCACCGAAACCTTCGTGTTTCCTATCAAACAGGTGGATGGTGAATTTCGCTGACGGTGCGATTCCGTTGCAGATCTATTGTGTGAAATTTTACTGTAATGGCTCTCAATCAGGTTGCCCATTTGTTCAAGGTGCTCTTCATCCTTGTCGTAACGGTAGTTGTGCTACCGCGCGCGTCGTGTGCAGCTGAATCTATTGCCCCACCACCTGTTCGGTTACGAATTGAGTGGGGGGGCGGCGATAAACGGTCGTGGACAGGGCGTATTGAGATCCAGACAAATCCTTCATCGAAAAACACTGTGCCCGATAATTTCATTAGTAGCCGGGCTAAAGAAGATATTGATTGGTGCTTGCTTACGGAAAAAGCAGATGAAGCTGTTGGATTGCATCGTGAAGGATCAGCCCTGGTTATTGAGAATACACGGCCACTCGATGGGGGTGGTATCGACTTACGGATTCATGATTGGCAATCAAAGCATTTGCGGATTTGGTTGCGTCCAACGGATACGGGTGTTGGGGAAACAGGAGTTGGAATCGAAGGCTCTGTTGCTGCATTTTTGGTCGACCAATCTTTGCATCAGCTTGACGGTAGTGGAAATCGTCTGACGGTTGGTCCGGTAGCAGGAGATCTCTTGCGAATGCGATTTACTCCACCGGCATCGCCCAATGGAAAGTGGCTGGCTGAGAAGACGGCTCGTATCGATGTTCATCCGTTACTGCCAAAACGTGCGGCAGGATATGGGAACGTTAACCTTCGTCTCGTTTTAAAGAACCTTCGAACAGGCGAAGAGTTGCAGACGCAATCTCAACCGTTGCTTCCTTTTGAGCCAGTGGCTGCTGTTGAGGGCATTGTTCTAGAGGAATGGAAGCCAGTTGTTTTTGAGTGTGAAATGCCACCAGCGCCTGGTGTGTATCAATTTCAGGTTGAAGCAGTTGAGCAGGGCAGCCTGCGATGGTCTCGCTCGTTGGCGTCGTCCACAAAAGAGTTTGTAGTCTCTCCTCAAATCATGGCGCCAAGCGTAGAGGGTGACGGCGCGTGGGATTTGGTCTATGAACTTGACCCCGGGAGTCCACGTTTGCATGAACGATTACGCCGTCTACCGGGGCAGGCAGCAGCATCAATGGCGTCCATGAGGAGGCTGACGCTGCCGGCGATGCCGATGCCGTCGCTTGGAGATGCCGCCAACCGAATGCCTTCTTTGTCACTGCCGAAAGTGCCAATGCCGGGCCTTCCTAAGGTACCTTCTGTTGATAGCCTGATGCCACGGTTTAATGGTCTACTCTCGACTGGACATTCGACAGTTGAGCCGCATGAACTCGGCGCAATGCTTCGGCTCCCGCCAATGAGTGCTTCCGGAGTACCGACATGGGAAGGCATTGTCATTACTGACGCCGTTCCTGGGCGACCACATGCTGTAGAAATCGTGTACCCGAGTGATCAGCATGTTGCTATTGGTGTGTCAGTACTTGAGCAGAATGCCGGTGATGCGTTTGTCTTAGTTCAGCATGACGGTGGATTTGAGGTGCCACGGTCGCTTGCCGGTGAGCCGGTTGTGCTTCAGCGACATCGGTTTGTCTTCTGGCCGAAAACCCGATCACCGTTACTTGTGATCAGTAATTCATCGCGACGACAGACAGCAACAGTTGGCCGTGTGGCAGTGTACCGTGGGCCCGAGAGAATGAATGACTCCGTGTTGCCGGTGAGTGGCTATGGGGAGCGTCGAATTTTCGTACCAGTACCGCGGAAGGCAACGTTGGCGTTGTCCGGTGGTGACGTCGGTGCTGACCAGCCAGCTGGCTGGGTTCGCTGGTACAACGAAGTGCGGCAGACTGCGGAGCGGCTAAAGAGTCAGCATGTAACTGGTTTGGCTGTTGATGTGTACGCTGGCGGTGCGAGTCTTTGGCAGTCAGCCGTAACTGCCGGAGGGCCACGCTGGGAAGGGGGCTCAGGCAATCCTTCATTCGATGAGGAGAACCGCCTCGCATTACTCTGTCGCACGTGTGAACAGGCGGGTATGGAACTCGTTCCTACGCTTCAGTTTGACGGTGTTCATCCGCAACTTGAGAGTCTTCTTGCACGTGACGGATGCCAGCCTGGGATTTTGTGCGTAGGTCGCGACGGTGAAGTTCGTGAGGCATCCGAGACACTGGTGAGTCGCCATTACAATGTTCTTGATCCTCGTGTTCAGGCTGCTGTGCTTAATGTTGTGGCCGAGCTTGTTGAGCGGCTGCGAGGATCTGGAATTGTTGACGGTGTGGCCGTCGTGCTGCCTGCTGAAGGCTGGCTTCATTTACCTGGTGTTGCCTGGGGACTCGACGATGCAACATTTCTGAGATTTGTGCAGCAGACGGGGAAGGGGAAACATGTTCTTCAGGATTCGGGTCCCAATCGATTTGTGACCCGTGCTGCTGCGGTTGAAGGAGAGCTGCGTTCGTCATGGCTTGCATGGCGTTCAGAGCAGATAGCAACACTCCATCAGAATATTGCTCGTACGGTTGCTACCGAGACTGGTTGGAATTACTACATCATGCCAACGACGTTGATGTTTACTGGTTCAGTCGCTGAGCGATTCAGACCAGTTGTTGCTGGCCAGTCACAAGAGCAGGCGGTGTTATACGAGCTTGGTCTTGATCCAGCAGCATTAACGCATTCTGGAAATGCTGTTTTTGTTGCACCTCGGCTTCACTCTGTCACCGAAGATGAGATAGATGCCGCAACGATTGCGACTGCCAATCAGTCGGCATCAGTATCAGCTTGGGAGCGTCGTGCATCACGGAGAGGGCTTGCTCTTCTCGAGCAGCCTAAGCAGGTGGATATTGCAGCGGTACTACCACATGGACCATTTGATGCATCGGAATTCTTAGGTTCGAGTGTTGTGCACGCAGTAAGCGGTGGAGCCAAGCGGCAAGAGCCGTTGCTGCTGGGTCTGGCAACAGCAGATGCGGAAGTGATTTTTGATGAGTCACTTCGTTGGGCTGAACTTACTGTGAGTGATGCTGCTGTTCGGCAGGCCTTTCTGTCTTTTCCGAAGCGAGATATGCAGTCTTTAAAGGGCGTTCCTGCAGAGTTCCCAGTTCGTTTTGTTCGGGGAAATAATTCTTCGTGGCTGCTTGTTGGAAACGCTAGTCGAATGGCAGCGGATGTGAACGTAAGTCTCAGTGCTGCCGTAGAGGGAGTCGATGTTGTTACCAAGCAGGACTTTTCCACGGTTGATAATCAACTGGTGGTTGGTCTTTCACCATGGAGTCTACGCGTGATTCGGCTTCATGGACCAGGAGCAGGCACGCCGCCGAATGCAGCAACGGTCCGTTTCGAGGAAGGTGCTGTTCAGATGATTGAGGAGAGTGTGGCCGATTTACGGAAACGCCAAGCAGTGTTGGAAACACCTCCACTTATCACAGTATTAGATAATCCGGGGTTCGAATTGCCGAGGCTCGGTGGCGGCGTTACAGGGTGGGAACTTATCGAGAGTGCTGCGGGGCAGCTTGAATTAATTAACACAGTCTCACCAACGGTTGGTAGTGATGGGGAAAATCAAGCTGTTCGAATGACTTCAGTCGGGGAGCTTGCGACGGTACGGAGTAATCCATTTCAGCCACCCCACACGGGCCGCCTGAGTGTTGCTGTGTGGCTGCGGTTGCCTCCATCGGGGCCTCAGCCTCCTTTTCGAATTGCGGTAGAAGGCGTTAAGGATGGTGAGCAGTATTACCGGTTTGCCCCAGTGGGTTCTGCGGCTGGCGGCCGCCCGCTGCACGAAGGATGGAACCGTTTTGTCTTACAAGTAACAGACCTTCCGAGTGATCCGAACGAGTCATTGCGTCTGAGGTTCGATATGCTCGGGCCAGGAGTTGTAGAAATTGATGAGGTGGAAGTCTATGACTTGATATTCAATCAATCTCAGCAGAATGAGCTTCACGCACTGCTCAATGAGATGGAGAGTGAACTTGCGGCTGGATCAACAGCACGAGTTCTTTCGAGGCTTGAGGGTTACTGGCCACGATTTCTGCAGGCGACCGTAAGTGATGAGCAGGCAGAACGGGTTGCGAAACGAGTTGCCCGTCGTGCAGAGCGACGCGTTAAGGCTGAAGATGAAGCCGTCGAAGAGGATGAAGGTTTCTTCGATCGAGTCCGAGGATGGTGGCGCTAGTCTGATTAGGCTTTGGATGGGCTCTGTTCGGATGGGCTCTGGTCGGATGGTCTTTGGTGAGATCTCATTTCGAGTCGCTACCACCGCTTGTTATCCCGAAGCCTGTTACCCCGGCGGCCAGCTGAGTGGGCGGCCGCCGAGAAGGTGTACGTGCAGATGGTTTACCGTTTGACCCCCATGATCACCGCAATTCACGACGAGACGATATCCCTCTTCGAGATGCAGTGAGGTTGCAATTTCTGTCGCCACTCGGATGAGGTGACCGAGCAGAGGAGTGTCTGCATCGGTCACATCAGCGAGGCTCGAGATAGGCTTTTTGGGAATAACGAGAATGTGGGTTGGTGCCTGAGGTGCAACGTCATGAAACGCCAGGCACTCATCATCTTCGTGTTCGATACGGGCAGGTATCTCCCGACGGATAATCTTGGCGAAAATCGTCTCAGCCATTAGTTGCTGTTTTCTTCTTTCGTGATCGACGTTTTGGAGGGCTCGGTATTGCCCATTCCTTCGTCAGCATTTCAAAGACCTCAGGAGTCTCATATCGGATGATATTTTTTCCTTCGGGCATCGGTCCAACAAGTGAACGGAAGACAGGTGCTCCCCTGAGTTCAAGATCAGTACTACAGTCATCGATACCAACCTGAAGATGAGATACTGGAATATCTTCAGCCTTATCGAAGTCATGAGTAATGAGTTCGCCGTTACGTCCCCGTGTTACAACTCTCCAAGTATCTTTCGCCATCTGTCTTCTCCTCTGAGGCTGTGGGACGGCCGGCCATGGCATCCACTGCACCTTTCTTTCGTTACAAATGTGATCGGTTCATGGAAGGGGATTAGTGACGTTCAGATTCACAGGCTATCCTGATCGTTATAAACCGGCCTTCGTCCGTATGGTTCATTTAGCCGGTAAGAGCCGTACAAATAGTCGTGAAGAATCGACGTCTCGTTGTTTTCATCTCCCTGCAATACAACAACATGTTTGTGGTATGCATGCCGTTCATGAGAATGAAACCGAGTAGCAGATAATTCGAAATGACGTGATTTGATTCGTCTCTCTATATATATCTTTCAGACTTGTGTGGACGTTCACTCCAGCCGTCATAATGAAACGAAAAATCTCAGTCAGGAAGAGAGACATTTCAAAAGGTGTCAATCATGCATTTTCTACTTTCTGTGAGGGCATTCTTAGAAATCATTCCAACGAGACTGAATGCGCATAATCCCACAGTTTTTTGG
>PKCL01000183.1 GCA_002862165.1 Planctomycetaceae bacterium | reverse complement strand
TCAAAAGACCACATTGGGCACTCTTCAAGAGTACCACCAAAATCTGACTCAATTCGAGTCTTCGATCGAAGGCTTTGGGTTGGCTTATAGCCATCAAGCCAGATGTATTCCAGTTTCGATTTCGTGCCCATAACTGAAGTTCGTCCTTAGTTTTGAGGGAGGATTAGAAAACATTGAAGCTAGTCGACTGCAGGACGACACAACATCGATCTGCATCTCCGGCAGGGCCGAGAAGAAGCCGAGGAGTTCCATTTGGATGCAGCCGCCTGTTCGTTGTCTAATAGAGCCGAAGCTTTAGTACCGTACACGAAGCAAACTTCATGCCATCTGAAAACTACCGTTTAAACATCTTAAAAAAAGGGCTTCCTTCTGCAACACGTCTATGTTGAACGCCTGAAAATTTAGCATTCCTTGAATCTGTTGCTAGAAAATTAGCTTCAACTTCTAGGATCACAAGCCCTTTCTATTATCTATTTTTTTCAGCGTTCTTCAATGTATTGGCCATAGTCACCACTCATAATCTGGGTGCCGGTTTTAGTATCACGGCTGTACAAGTAAATCCAAGCCGGCATGTAAACGCCATTATGTAACCGAGCTTTTGTACTTGAACGAGTAAAAAGGGGTGAGATGCCATGACATTCTTCATAGGCATCAAAAGGACTTAGTTGTTCAATATGAGACAAACAAAGTAAGTCACCATGAACAATCCCATCTCCTTTTGTGACTCCAGGAAAATCACCGAAATCGTAGAGTGTTCCCTGAACGGTAGCTGATCCAACTATTTTTATTTCAGCAAGAAGTTGCTGGGCTTCACTTGATGCAAGGTTTGGCCGCAGTGTTCCATACACGAAAAGGTGTTGCAGTATCATTATATTGAGCCGAATGAAAACATCACTAAAACCAAATGTGAACGAAGAACTATTCCATAAAAAACAGTGTATTAGTGCCTGAATTTTTTCAATGACTGACACAATGAGCAGTCATATGTTGTCAATGTAAACTGAGTAGTAACGGTATCAAAATCTATTTTACGAACTGAATCTATTTGATCTATTTTTGAAAAGGTAAAGAGAATGTCTGAATTTAAATGTGGTCGCTATCGACATTACAAAGGAAATGAATACCTCGTACTTGGCGTAGCTTTACATAGTGAAACTCTTGAAAAACTCGTTGTGTACCGAGCAGATTATGGAGACGGAGGCCTTTGGGTACGTCCGTTGTCAATGTTTTGTGAAATAGTTGAAATATCGGGTGTTCAAAAGGCTCGTTTTCAGTGTTTGGATGATTAAAATCAAACGGGAAGTATTGAAAATGCCTATATTCCAATGGCGAGATCAGAGGAAGTGAATTTTTTAGAAATCAAGATCGGTTTCTTGTGTCTCATTACAGCAGCAGGAATTATTGTGGCGACAGAAGAACAACGAAACTCGGGATGGTGTTTTGATAATTCTTTTACGCATCTTCCAGAAGTTTTTTTTGCACATACGAAACCTGAACCCGTCAAACATGCGGTTAATGTTCTTTTCAACGAAGATCTTGCTAATGATCTTGGGCTCGACGTCGACAACCTTCGTTCATCAGGAGCACAGGTATTCTCTGGTAATGAAATGCCGGCAGGCGCTGTACCAATCGCTCAAGCTTATGCGGGGCATCAGTTTGGACATTTTACAAACCTTGGTGATGGCCGGGCGGTACTTCTGGGTGAGCATGTTACGCCCACAAAACAACGCGTTGATATCCAACTCAAAGGCTCGGGCCATACATCTTATTCGCGTAGCGGTGACGGCAGGGCAGTTCTTGGTCCAATGGTACGCGAATATATTATCAGTGAAGGAATGCACTCATTAGGCATTCCATCTACTCGAAGTTTGGCGGTGACAGCCACTGGTGAAAATGTGTTGAGGAATCTTCCATTGCCAGGAGCCATTTTGACACGGGTTGCAGAGAGCCATATTCGTATAGGTACATTCCAATACGCGGCAGCGCTCGGTGATAAAAACAATCTCTGCCAACTATTGAACTATACGGTGGGTCGGCACTATCCAGATCTACCGAACTCTCCAGATCTACCATTTACATTTTTTGAATCCGTCTTGGATAAGCAAGCAAGCCTTGTGGCTCATTGGATGCTCGTTGGCTTTGTACATGGAGTACTAAATACAGATAATGTCTCAATTGCCGGTGAAACCATTGACTACGGACCTTGTGCATTTCTTGATGTGTATCACCCTGAAACAGTTTTCAGTTCAATTGATAGTAGAGGAAGGTATTCGTTTGAAAAACAGCCAGTGATGACCCAATGGAACCTTGCGCGTTTAGCAGAGAGTCTTCTTCTGGCATGTTCTGGAGAACAGGATAAAGCAGTTGAAAAATTTGTTTCAATACTCGAAACGTTTTCCGAACGATACGAGAAGTATTATCTACTCGGAACGAACGCGAAGTTGGGGCTTCAACACCAAGAAAAAGAAGATGCTGCTCTCTATAGCGACTTGCTTGATATTATGAAATTTTCTCAAGCAGATTTTTCATCAACCTTTGTTGGGCTATCACAGTTGCTAGAAGATAAAAATGTAGATTCGGTGCTTCTGAAGATGCCTGGCTTCGATCATTGGGAACAACGATGGCGGTTAAGATTATCCCATGAATCAAGCTCATTGCTAGAGATTGCAAAAAAAATGCGAACAGTGAACCCAGTAATTATTCCAAGAAATTTGAAAGTGGAGGAAGCTCTTGCTGAGGCAGAGTCGGGAAACACTGAGCTTGTTCAGCGACTCCTTAGCGTATTGCACGCACCCTTCTCTGAGACGTTAGAGAACAGACTGTATCGAGAGGGTGCACCGCTAGACAGTGCACCATATTGCACATTTTGTGGAACATAAGCCCACTTCATGCAGTTTCATTTTTTTGATTCAGAGATATAATGAAAGATTATCTTTCTCTATTATTTATATGAATTATTGAGAAGCGTACATGTTCCCTAAAAAATATCATGGACTTGTGTTTTCATTTGTGATGTCAATTTTGATGTCAGCACTGATGTCACTGGTGATTACGCTTCTTCATATTGGTATAAGGCCGGGCGTCATCTTAGATTGGCTGAAGTCGTGGGGGCTTTCATGGATTATCGCCTGGCCAACAATTGTGGCAGTGTCTCCAATAGTGAATTGGATAGTGAAACGATTGGTCCAAGAAGACACGTTAAATGCGTGATCAGCATCAGTCTCCATGGCGGTGGCGAACAATTTCTCCTTCAACCATGTAGATAACATCCTCAGCAATATTTGTTGCCATATCTGCTACGCGTTCAAGATGTTTCGAAACCGAGTTAATTCGAAGTAAACTCTCAACATTCTGAGGGTCTTCCTGAATCTTCTGCATAACCAACTTGCTTACCGCCTGTCTGCCTGCGTCAACCGCATCATCCTCTTCCCTTACCTGCCGTGCGAGGTCCGGATCACCTGTGACTACAGCATCCAGACTTTTTTTCACCATCTCTTCAGCCTGTTTAGCCATCACAGAAATTTCTTGGGGCATCTCGAAAGGGCCTGTCATTGCAAGTTGAGAAACCGTTTTTGCGATGTTGCTGGTGAGATCACCAATCCGCTCGAGATCATTGTTAATTTTTAGTACGGCAACTACGAATCGAAGATCAGCTGCAACAGGTTGATAGAGCGCAAGAACCTTGAGGCATTCTTCTTCTAATTCTACTTCCATTCGGTCGATTTCAGCATCATTAGCTATGACTTTTGTTGCGAGAGACAGATCTTGTTTGAAAAGCGCTATGTTGGAATGACTGATAGATTCTTCAACCATGGTGCCAAAGTGAAGAATTAATTCCTTCAGGTGAAGGATCTGACGTTCTATATGACGTGTCATTATGAATAACCAAATTCAAGAAGTTAGAAATGTCCCATGAGCCTACCCAAAACGACCAGTCACGTAGGATTCTGTCTCTTGCAGGACAGGATTCGTAAAGATGTCGGATGTTGGTCCATATTCAATCAGCCGTCCCAAATATATAAAAGCGGTATAGTCGCTGGCGCGACTAGCCTGTTGCATATTGTGCGTTACCATCAAGATTGAATACTGCCCACGAAGTTCCTGTATGAGATCCTCAATTTTACCCGTTGCGATCGGGTCGAGGGCCGAGCAGGGCTCATCGAGCAAAAGCACCTCCGGTTCAGCAGCTACTGCACGAGCAATACACAGACGTTGTTGTTGGCCACCTGAAAGTTTGAGAGCACTGTCGTTCAAGCAGTCTTTTACCTCATCCCATAATGCAGCACCACGTAGACTAATTTCGCAAACTTCATCTAAGACGCTACGATTTTTCTCACCATCAATTCGTAATGAATAAACAACATTTTCAAAAATACTCATTGGAAATGGATTCGGCTTTTGGAAAACCATTCCCATCCTTTTACGAAGATTAATTACATCCATGCGTGGGTCGTAAATCGAGTCACCATTTAATCGCATATCACCGGTGATCCGTATATTTTGGATAAGATCATTCATTCGATTGACACTGCGAAGCAGTGTTGATTTGCCACAACCACTTGGTCCTATTAATGCGGTAACCTGTTTCCTGATAATAGGCATTGAGATGTTATGGATAACTTGCTTGGAGCCGTACCATAGATTGAATCGGTCGATTTCAAGAACAGGTGTTTCCTCAAGAACTTTTGGATGAACTTCAGCACTGACGTCTTTTCCTTGTGCAACTGCTTGAAGCCGATTAGTACCAGCATCGGGCTTGTTCCCACCAGAATACACTGATGGACCAATTCCTTTTTGCATAGATTCGGTTTCCTGGATAGAGATATAAGAGTTGAAAACACAAAGGTACTAAAGTATCAAAATTCTTGAACCGCATAGCGTCGCTTAAGTCTTGATCGAAGATAAATCGCAGCAATATTAAGTACGGCAATAATAGTTACGAGAAGTAACGTGATTGTGAATACCATTGGCTTTGCAGCTTGGCTATTAGAACTTTGGAAACCAATGTCATACACCAAATATGCGAGATGCATAAATTCTCTTTCAGGATGAATGAATGGAAATGATGTATCGATAGGCAGGTCGAGTGCAATTTTTTTGACGCCAACAAGCATGAGAGGCGCTACTTCTCCAGCTGCACGAGCCATTGCGAGAATGACTCCAGTCATGATTCCGGGTAATGCTCTAGGCAAGACAATCCGGTATATAGTCTGCCACTTGCTTCCACCGCATGCATAAGATCCTTCTCTCATTGAATTTGGTACAGCGGCCAGAGCTTCCTCAGTTGCTACGATGACAACTGGTAGAGTCAGCAGTGCGAGTGTGAGTGAGGCCCACAAAAGACCACCGGTACCAAATGTTGGCTGATTATCTGCTAATAAACTCGCACTAAAAAAATTCTCATCGATCCAGCCACCGGCCCCATAGCAGAAAAAACCAAGTCCAAAAGCGCCATAAACAATACTAGGGACTCCAGCTAGATTATTAATTGCAATCCGAATGGTTGCAGTAAGAGAATTGTCGGCGGCATATTCGCGTAAGTAAAGTGCCGCAAGAACTCCAAATGGTGCAACTAGGAGCGCCATAATCAGGGTCATGCTGACTGTTCCACAAATGGCAGGAAAGACACCACCAGCACTGTTTGCCTCTCGTGGATTGTCGGAGAGAAACTCCCACCAACGTGTTCCATAAACATATGACATGCCCAATAGACTGATATTATTCGGTTGCCACGCTTGAATAATTTCTTCCACAGGGAAAATCACTGACTGACCATCTACAGTTTTAAATTCGAATTTCCACAAGCTGTTGGCTTTTCTTAATGCAGCCATTTTTTTATCAAGGAGATCAGAAATTTCTGCAACTTCTTTGGATATCTCTTCTTCCTCTTTTTTCACTTTGTGAACAATCGGATGGTTGTTACCTTGCTTTAACCGAGCGTCGAATAGTGCAAGTCGTGCATTTCGAAGACGTTTCTGCAAATCACCTCTCCGGAGTTTGTCAATACGATTGGCTTCCCGAAATCGTTTTTGAATGGTTGGAGATATCTCTTGGTAATGTTGCCATGCAGCTTCCGGACTATCTGTTGTTGGGATACCATCTTTCAAAAGGCAGACAGGAAAACCGTGAAATCGACCGCCCTCAAACCGTTCAATGACAGTTGCGAATTGAGGTCGCTGTATAGAACTCATGTTCTTTTTATCAAACCATGTGTAGCGTGTGCTGTCCGTTCTAAAATCTACTGTTCGTACAAGGACACGGTCATGAACGGTCTGATCATCAGAGATATTTTTTAGTTGTGTTTCACGAGATATTACTTCACCAAGATATTTCTCACCGTTACGGAGGGTAATCTCATAGAGCGGACGCGGCCAAAAATGAATAGAACCGCGTACTGTAATAAACAGTAGCAGACCGATAACCATTGTTACCGCAACTGCGAGAGATCCTGACATCAGCCACACCCATGGTTCTCCATGAGCCATGAGGCTAGAAAATGGTGAGCGAACGTTCTGTCTTTGATACCGACTAGAGTTCATGCGCTCTCCTTCGGAATCTTTGTCGAATGACTTCAGCTACAGTATTTATAAAAAATGTGAGAACAAACAAAAGAACTGCTGCTAGAAAAAGGATACGATAATGAGTTGATCCTTGAGTTGTTTCTGGTAGTTCAGTGGCAATGGCTGCAGATAAGGTTTGAAAGCCACTGAAAATATTCCAGTCCATAATAGGTGTATTTCCAGCTGCCATTAAGACAATCATTGTTTCTCCTACAGCTCTTCCGAGACCAATCATGACAGCGGAAAAGATTCCACCAGCTGCGGCTGGAATAATAACCCGAAGCGTTGTCTGCCATTGCGTTGCACCAGCACTTAGCGAACCACTTCGCAGATGATCAGGGACGCTTGATAAGGCGTCATCAGCAAGTGTAAATATGAGAGGTATAATTGCGAAACTCATACCAATAGCGACGACCATGGTATTCCGTTGGACATAGGTGCCAAAGATGCCACCACGAGTTTCCCAGCGCAAAGCATCTAAGAACATTGCCGCTGCTGTCGAAATGACACCGGCCAGAATAAGCCCAAAAAAAAGGAGAATGAGGGCTGCTGAGACAGTCTTCATATGCCCCCATTTCATACTTCGAATACGAACCCAGGGATTGATGAACCGGCCTATGAGAAATACGGAGACCATTGCTGATAATGGGAATAAAGCAAGTGCCCAGCCTCCCCAACCACTTCCACCCTGGCCGTGAAGCCATGCAAAAAAATTGCCATTGAAGAGAAGAAACTCGGCCGGCGGTGCTGTTAGAAAACCTAATAGAATACCGATGGGGAGTGCGATGAAGAGTACGACAGGAAATCTCCAGGTAGATATTTGACTCCGTAATCCAGGTGACCAAAATTGCCATAAAAAAGCAAAGATCAGGAGAGTAATTGGAACTGTAAAAACGCTCGTGATAAAAATCATCACACCGCTTTCGATAACTGGTGCAAGGATCAGACCAGCGATAAATCCTAGTACAACACTTGGCAGGCTTGCCATCATCTCGATGACAGGCTTAATACGAGACTTCCATGCTGGGGTCATGAATTGACTGATATAAATTGCTGCAAAAACTGAAATGGGTGTGGCAAATAGCATTGAGTAGAGAGTTGCCTTTATAGTGCCACACAGCAGGGGAACCAAGCTAAATTTTGGCTCAAAGGACTCGTGTCCGTTTGTTTCCCATGCATACTCTCGATCTGGATAATTTTCATACCAAATTTTTCCAAAGAGTGCAGTCAAAGAAGCTTCTGGATAGCTAAGGTTAATGTTCCAAGTGGTAAGATTTTTCCCATCACAGGCAACGAGTTCCTGATCTCTTGAGCCGAGGAGAAGAAATTGTAAGTTCTGATTTTGTGTAGTTTTTTTATTGGTGCTGAGTTCGGCAACTGTTGAACGATTTGTAGCTTGCAGGAGTCGAATCACGCCGTCGGATGAGGCAACTGCAAAAAGGCGAGACCTTGGTGAAGCTGAAATAGAAGTAATTTCTATTTTTTGGTGATGATGCTCGTTTTGATGAGCAGAAAAAGTTGCAGTGACCTTAGTCGTTAAGCCATCATCTGTAGTAGGGTTTTTGTCCCTTGAGTTGAATAGAATTCTTATTGTGCCACTGTTGTCACCAATTACGAAAGAAGTTTCACCAAAGAGTCGAGTAACGTGTGTAAGAGATGTTTTCTCTTGAAGTAGATCACGTTCCTCCATCAGTACGGGGTGATCGACATCTCGGATTGCAAAACGCTTGAAGGCTCCAGAAGAAGTGAAGGCGAAAAGCTGATCTCCGAGGCC
>PKCL01000424.1 GCA_002862165.1 Planctomycetaceae bacterium | reverse complement strand
GTTCAGGAAATTTTCTTGAATCGCTTGGTATGAGCGCAACGATGTCTCGTGCGCTCATCGGGGTATTAGTTGCAAGCTTTGCTGGCACAACGCTCGATACTGCCACGCGATTACAGCGATACGTTGTGCAAGAACTTTCAGGCACTCTTCTGAGAAGGGTTCCCGTATCGCTGGGGACTCAGCCTCTTCGATGGCTCACCACGACTCATGGCGCAACACTGTTTGCTGTAATCACAGCATTTTGTCTCGCCATGCTCCCCGCACCAGGAAAAGGCTGGTCACTCGAGACAATTGGAACAGGCGGACTAATTTTATGGCCTTTATTTGGAGCAACAAATCAGTTGCTCGCCGGACTGTCGCTCCTTGTCGTAAGCTTTTACCTTCGAAGACGAAAGCTGCCTACATGGATTGCAGCTGTTCCGATGATTTTTATGCTCGCAATGCCAGCATGGGCTTTCGTTTATAACATCCAGGTTTGGCTATCCGGCGGAAGCTTTGGGCTGGTCATCGTGGCTCTCGTCATGCTTGCTATCGAGATTTGGTTGATTATTGAGGGCATCATCCTCTGGGGTCAGATCCAAGGGGTTCTAGAACAACCACTCGAAAGAATCCTGACAGTATCACAACGAAGTGACGATCTCACGTGAGGCCATAGCCTACATCTGATTTGGGACTCGAATGCCGAGCAACTCCATTCCCTGGCGTAAAGTACGCCCGGTAAGGTCGCATAAAACCAGCCGTGTTGTACGCTGGCTTCCCTCTGCCTTCAACACCGAGAGAGCATCATAGAAGCTCGAAAAACAACTGGCTAATTCGTAAAGCCATGATGTCATTACATTTGGCCGGTAGTCAATTTCAACATCCTCCAGTACCGCACCAAGCTTTAATACAGCGAGGGCGAGCCTTCGTTCCAATGGATCTGAGAACTTCAGAATTGACGAATCCTTGCTTATCTCTTGATGAAGGAGTTTACGGTCAACGCCACCCCGATTCACAATGCCTTCAACTCGTGCTACGGCATACTGCATGTACGCCGCCGTATTCCCTTTCAACTCCAGCATCTTGTCAAAACTAAATACGTAATCGGTTGTTCTGTTCTGTGACAAATCTGCGTACTTGATGGCGCCAATCCCAACAGCCTCGGCTACCTCCTGCCGCTTCGCATCATTCATTCCCTGCCGAGCCTGTTCGCCTTCCCCAACAACACGCCCTGCCCGTTCGACCCCTTCATCAAGCAGAGCTTCCAGCCCAACAGCGTCTCCAACCCTTGTTTTGAAAGGCTTCCCGTCTTCCCCAAGAACCGTACCGAAGGCCACATGCACTAAATCTGTTTCCGAAAGCTGCTCGTCCGACCGACAGCCCCATGCTCGGGCCGTTGCAAATACCTGCTGGAAATGCTGGCTTTGACGGTGATCCACAATGTACAAAATTCGATCCGGCTTCCAGTGTTCGGCACGCCAAGCAAGAGTTGCAAGATCTGTTGTCGCATACAGAAAGGCTCCGTCTGCTTTCTGAACTAAAAGCGGTGATTCGTATCCATCGAGAAAAACACCTACGGCACCCCGGCTCTCGCGCGCCATTCCACTAGAAGTTAGATCTTTTACGACACCAGCGAGGAGTGGCTGATAAAAGCTTTCACCCATCGTGTGATCAAATGTGACATCTAATCGCCCATATATCCGCTCAATCTCTTCACGACAAACTGGCATAAACTGCTCCCAGAGTCGCCTGTTTTCGGAATCACCTTCGTGTAACTTTGCAGTTTCAGCGAGAACTTCACGTCGCGCATTCGGATACTTTTCAGCGAGTCCTGCCGCAATCGGGTCTTGTGACAATTCTTTCGGGTCGGAATCAACGACCTTACGCACCAAACGGTAAAGCCTTCCCAACTCTTGTGTTGGAGTTTCTTGATATGCTGTTTCGTCACGACAACGCTTCCAACCCCAGAGAATCATCCCGAATTGCGTCCCCCAATCACCAAGATGATTATCTGTAATCACAATGTGCCCACGAAACCTCAAAATACGTGAAATTGCATCACCGATCACAGTCGACCGAATGTGCCCAACATGCATTGGCTTGGCAACATTCGGCGATGAGTAGTCAAGCACGATCGTCTGTGGCTGAGTAACCTTTGGAACACCCAGTTGAGAATCAAGGCAGGCTATCCTCAAGCCCTCAGCAAGAGCCTGGTCACGCACACGTACATTGATGAATCCTGGGCCAATCGGAGCACTTATTGGTTCGAATTTCTTCTCAAACAATTGATGCTGATTGATTCGCAAAATTAATTTGCTAGCCAAATCTCGTGGCTTTACTCCCAGCTTTTTAGCTAACGGCATAGCAAGAGTTGCCGTAAAGTCTCCGAACTTCGAATCCGCCGTTTCACGCACCTGTTCAAGCAGCCCAGGTATTTCGTCCAGTGCAATTTTCAAATCACCTGTAGCAATCGATTGCTCAAGAACACTAGCGAGTACATCACGAAAAATTTGCCGAAAGTTTGTAGCATGCTTTTCTTTTGACGATGAATTTATGGTTTCAGACATATGTACTCCGACCGAATGAAATGCGACCTGTCACTTGAACAGAATCGACCAACTGGCAACGTACTACACCGCTCCTGCCACAAAACAGCATTGCTTTACAAAAAACAGGGGGAAACTTTGAAGCGATAAACTGAACTTTCATACAGATCATTCATTCGCTGGAAGTTCGACTCGCTTTGCATCACCCCAGAGATGTTCTAGATCCCAGTAGTCTCGTGAATCGGAATCGAAAAGCTGGACAACTACATCACCGTAGTCGAGCACAATCCAACGACTCTCGTTGTACCCTTCAATACCTCGCTTCTCATCACCCCAGTTCGCCTTTACGATCCGTTCGATTTCATCAGAGACAGCATGCATCTGACGGCGACTTGATCCTGTTGCAATAACAAAGTAATCAAACACTTCGGTTACTGATCGCAAATCAAGCACCCGAATATCTTTTCCACGAGTTTCTTCAATGACCTTGGCGATAGCTATCGCCAAGTCATGACCACGTGTATTTTCACGAACACTTTCAGAATCAGTTATGGGTTCGTTCACCGGCGGCTCAGACAGTAGTTGTTTGGAAGGGATTTTCTTGAAACGTAAAAGTAACGAATCTCCGCTCAAGGTGAAACGAGGTGCCCTACAGTCCGGAAATTTCGATAGCTGCGATACCAATTCCGGATAGAACCAGGTCGGGAACCTCTTGCACAGATGGAATTTCACCCTGAACAGCACCCCTCCAACCACCCGTCAAAAACACGTCAACTTCGGCATCTACCTTGTTACGTGCCTCATCGACTAATCGGCCAACCGCCCCACGAACCCCAAAACCAATCCCTGCAACGATCGCACTGTTTGTCGAACGACCTGGCATGGCGGGGAGTGCATCTCCAAGGGACAAAACTTCGGGCAAGAGACTCGTGCCATCAGCCAGTAGACGAGCAAGTAAGGATGGGCCGGGCAGAATAGCACCACCAAGAAAATGCCTATCTGATGAAACGATGTCAACGGAAATAGCTGTGCCACAGTCGATCACAATCGCCCCATGTGAGGGCAACGCCAGACGGCTTGCTGCCGTAGCCGCAGCTAATCGATCAATTCCTACATGTCCCGGATCTTCGGTCATAACCTCAATAGGTAGATGGGAAAAAAGAACTCGTTGCTTCCGAACTGATAGCTTGCGGGCTGCGCTTACGGCTGCAACAGATGTTTCGAGACGAGTAGCAGCCGTTTCGTAAACACTAGCAACATGAAATTCTGCTGAAACTGGAGCCACCGTCATGAGCCAATTTTCAAAGCCCTCACAATCGAAGTTGTGACTATCGAGATTATAATGGTCTTTTAAACACGGCATGCCCTCGCGAACACCTGAGAGCACTGCTAACTTCACCATCGAATTGCCAACATCAGCAAGGATTGTTGTTCTTCCGTCGTCACAGGGGTCTTTAGAAACGTCACCAAGCATCATTAAAACTTTCCACCACTGTGCCTTAAAGTGGGTTGTCATCAACCTCAGCACCGAGTCTTTTCGTGATGGCATGAATAAGCTGCTGAAGACCATCTCCAGTAACTGCACTTACTGCAAGCACATGAAGCCCAGTTTCACTTGCTAGCTGATCTCTTACTCTTTCCGCATCATCTAGCTCCGACTTGCTTACGATTAATATCTCTGGACGAGCTCCTAAAGATTCATCGTACAGACTCAGCTCCTGACGTATCTTCTTATAATTCGCAAACGGGTCGCTTCCGTCAAGTGGAGCTGGCTCCACAACATGAACGAGAATGCCTGCTCTCTCAACATGACGAAGAAACTCATGGCCAAGACCAATGCCAGCATGAGCACCTTCAATCAGCCCGGGCAAATCGGCCAACACGAAACTCTGGTCCAGTGAAACCTCAACAATACCCAACACTGGTGACTTTGTTGTAAAGGCATAATTTGCAATTTCCGGTCGAGCGTGAGACAGCCGCGACAATAATGTGCTTTTCCCCGCATTCGGAAGTCCAACGAGACCGACGTCGGCGATCACCTTCAGTTCGAGGGTGACCAGCCTCGAGACACCCAGTTCACCAGCGGTTGACTCACGAGGCGCACGATTTGTGGACGACTTAAAATGCACATTTCCGCGGCCGCCAGTGCCACCCCTCGCGACGACAACTTTCTCTCCTGGAATTGCCAGATCTTTCAATTGAAGCCCTGTCAATTGATCAACAACAATCGTACCTGGGGGCACAAAAAGTGTGACATCTTTAGCAGATCGACCTTGGCAGTTATGAGGGCCGCCCGACTTTCCATGCTCTGCCCGCCATTGCTTCCGATGGGAAAGGGCAACAAGAGAATCGACGCCAGATTTCGCCTCAAGGATAATGCTGCCACCCCGACCGCCGTCCCCACCGTCGGGGCCCCCACGAGCAACGTACTTTTCTCTACGAAAGCTCCTAATGCCGTTACCACCGTTGCCAGCGATTAGCTCGACCTTGATTCGGTCAACAAACACGTGATGGCCTCTCGGGCCCAATACTGGGGGGGGAAATTAGCCTACGACTTGGTCAATGTTGACTCGACGTCCTTTGCGATCAAAGCGAACAACACCGTCCAATAATGCAAAGAGCGTGAAATCGTTTCCAATACCAACATTTGAACCAGGATGAAACTTTGTACCAACCTGACGAACTAGAATGCTTCCTGCCGTTACCGCTTGTCCACCAAATCTTTTCACACCCCTTCGCTGGGCATTCGAATCACGGCCGTTGCGGCTGGAACCTTGTCCTTTTTTATGAGCCATCGCTCAATCCTCGATCTTGTTGTTTGCATGATTTACGAAACGGATAGTCGCGTTTCACCAGGGCTATAGGATATCCTCCTGCCGGGCATCGCGGAAGTCCCATAAATATTCCTCACCTACATTTGCTTCCATAGCCCGTTCGAAAAGGTCTGGACCATCATGCCCAAACAAGCCTTTTAAAAGCTCCTTCCGATCATTTTCAGCTCTATCAACAACCCGACCGGGGTCATCCTCAGCTGGGTCGGCCATAGTTAAAAGCTTGGGTAGTAGCACATCAAGCGCTCGTTGGCTTCCCGCCTGCTGAAGTTTCTTGCCATCCACCTGCAGAATGTGTAGCAATGCAGCAGTACGAGCAATCGCAACTTCATGGGCAATTTGATCAAGACGAAAAGCTGATGTTCCAAAAAACCGTGCTGCATTTTCACGCCGTTTCTCCATATCTGGAGATTTTTCAAGTTCTGCCACAATTTTTGCAAATGAAAATAGTGGCTCAGAAAGCACCGACTCTGGAGTGAGACCAATTTCATTCAACGATTCTCGCCTTATGATGTCTTGATCTGCTGAAACAGGCCCTGCTACCGACCTCAACAGGTCTTCCATCCAACCGATCGTCTGTTCACCAAGAAAAGCTGAAACAAGGGTTTCTCGCTCCGCAACGCTATCAACTTTTGCTAACGTTTTTGCAAACATCTCAACTGGTGCTAAACCTGCTCCACCCTCCCACGCTTCTTTTTCTGGCTCAAGAAAATCTTGCCAACGCACCCCGAGGTTCCGAACGCCTTCGACATATTCTGCCTGCGTCAACGCGGCTCGGCTCGTTGCCTCGAGAAGGCGTGAACCCATCGCTAATCTTTCAAAAAGTCCAGCGTGAACGACCCTTACTTCCTCAAAGTCGTTGTGATCGGCATCTCCTGGATGATAGAAATCGAGACGTAAACACTCGAGTTCACGACGCTCATATTCTGGGTCATGCTCAAGATCTGTTTCAAATTCCGCTTCGTGCTCCCAACGCAATGAGTTCGTAAGCCCGTAAATAAACACCGTAAAAAAATCAATTCTGGGGTCAATGTCCTCCCATATTGCAACACCCCAACGTTCTTCACCTGCCGGGATGGGATGCTCCGAAATTGAAACACTGTCATGCAACATGTCGTATGGAATTTTTTCTCGACGGCTGATTGGGCCGATTGCCGTCGAAATAATCCGATCAAGATGATCTTGATGTTCTAAAAGCCCCTCATCTCGACTAAGCGCCTCGTGGGTCTCAAACACGAAATGCGGCCCAAAGGGAATCGGTTCATTTAAATATCTTATTTTTGGTCTCGTAAAATCTTTTTCACCATCATCGTTCTCTTCAAAATACACTTCTCGTGTAGACCCACCTAGTCCAACCACAGCCTCTGCATCCTGATCCACGGCTTTGTTCCGAACTCTATACAAGAGGTACCAGACCCGTTCTTTATGGATTTTTAGATCTTTCCCTGGAACCTCGATCTCAATAATCCGTGGTGGGCGATATGCAAACTCGAGACACCAAAGCTTACGCTGGAACTGCCGATCTCTCGCTAAACCAATAAGCGTCTCGTGTGAGGGCGCATGGGATGGATCCCAGGCTCCACCTCTTCCTTGGGCTAACTCATGAAGATCTGCTTTTTGAGAAACGTCATTCACTGATTGATCTGGTGGAATCACAGTGAGACTTTTTGTGCTCGGGAGGTCGGCTCCAAAAGCTAACATCAAACTTGTGCAGCTAATACAAACGGATGTACAAAAACGAACGAGTTGCTTCACCCCACACATGACATGCTCCAGGTATCATTTCAGAAGTCTTAATTACACAAATTTTCCAACACGATTATTTACAAGGGTGATTAAAAGCCCAAGTTTGATCTCCTGCAAAATCCATCATCTTATTCTCTCTTGCGATTGCTACTGCTGCCAAATCATGAACCTTCATTGAGAATAGTCAACTCTTTTCATCGAATTTCACACTCTTCTTGTTACTCACATCATCTTTGCACTCACATCATCGTCTTGAGAAAGCATTTTCACAAATATCAAGGTCTCGAAAACCTTCTGAGGCAACTCTCGACAAACCTTCTTTTTCATGCAGCCATTTTATTTATTTCGCATGGGTCATCCTGTCGACTCGGCAGGACCGCAGCATCGACCTCAGAGGCTAGGTTATGGTAGTCCGACGCCCCATTGGAATCATGTGCGTACTCAAAAATTGACTGCCCAAAACTCGGCGCCTCGGCCAATCTGATGTTGCGACGAATCCTCGTCTGAAACACTCTTGCATCTTTCCACGATGGGTGGCCACCTGCCTCGGCAAAAAAAGATTCTACATCTCGTCCAACCTCAGCAGCGAGACGCGTGCCTGCCTCGTAAAGACAAATTGCGACACCGAGCAAACGCAATCGCGGATTTATATGCTCCGCGGATAGCTCGATCGTTTCAAGTAGCTTACTAAGCCCGTGCAACGCAAGGAAATGAGGCTGTAAAGGCAATAACACCTCATCAACGGCTGCCATCGCATTCAATGACAGCAGCCCCAAAGATGGCGGGCAATCGATGATTACGTAATCGAATTGCGGTCGCAGTTTATTACCAACAGTCGTTCCTGCAATATGAGAACAACCATTGCATGAGGGGTCATTTTTTAATCTCTCACGAAGAATGGACTCTCTGCCGGAACGACCTGCGAGAGACATTTCTGCTACTGAAAGATCAAGATGTGAGGGCACGACCCAAAGGTTTTCATGAGCACGGACAGTCGCTGCTGCCAAGGGTTGATCATTCACCAAAACGTCATAGGCCGTATATGTTGAAGAGCCCGGCGAAACGCCAACATGCAGTGTTGCGTGCGCCTGAGGATCGAGATCGATGAGACAAACTTGTTTCTCTAAGCGAGACAGTGCTACGGCAAGATTTACTGAAGTGGTTGTTTTGCCAACACCCCCCTTTTGATTCGCTATCGCAATCGATCGCATATCACTAGCCTCTCGGAATCGGTGCTGAAAAA
>PKCL01000423.1 GCA_002862165.1 Planctomycetaceae bacterium | reverse complement strand
TTATGAGTTACGGGATGGCACCAGATGCGAAGAAGCCCAGTGGTGATAAGGACCGTTTGAGAGGGTGGCTCATTCATCATGTGGTTTTTGGAACAAAGCTCAAAGAAAAGGCTGACGAACTTGGTGTGGAGGCTGACCTGTTCTACCCAGGTTCAGGTTCGAAGTATCCGTCGGAAGTTGCCTTTTTTCGTGACAAGTTGTTTCAGGGAAACTGAGTCGTAAGGACGAACCAACGCTGTGCCTTAAAAGAATAGATAAAGAGAGGGTGGTTATGCCAAGTTCTGATAAAAGCGGACGAAGAATTCATCGACGTGATCTCAATAAAGGCGCAGCCACAGCAGGCCTTGCCTTGACTGCGGGAGCACTCGGAATTCCAAAGACCTTTGGCCAGTCAAGCTTCAGCAATGATTTGATTCAGGCTGAAAATGCAAAGCTTGGCACCCGTGATTGGTTGTTAACCAAAACGCATACTGTTCCTGGTAAGATCAATAAGATTCTTGACAATGGTCGGTGCAAAGTGATTGAAGGATACTGTTCTGCAAACAGTATTCGTGTTGGTGAAACACTTCGTATTATGGTCAGTACGAATCCAGTGTCGGCGTTTCAGCTGGAGATTTTTCGGACGGGGTACTACGGCGGGGCTGGTGCTCGACTCGTAAAGACTTTTGATTCAGTGCAGGGAGTGACCCAGCCAGATCCATCTGTCGGTGAAAACTTCGTACGCGAATGCCAGTGGGAGCCTAGCGTTGAGTTTAAAATTCCAAAAGATTGGTTGAGCGGTGTCTATCTTGGCAAGATGACAGCGAAAGAGAGCGGCATACAGAGTTACGTTATTTTTATTGTTCGAGATGATCGCCCGTGTGACTTGTTGTTTCAGTGCAGTGACCTGACCTGGTCTGCCTACAACAGATGGCCGGCTGATTACTCAATCTACACAGAGCATAAAGACTGGAAGAGTATCGGTGCGCCGAGTGGAATGGTCAGCTTTGATCGTCCCTACGGTTTGTTTACACACCCTGTAAACAAGATAAAGACGTCAGGTGGCAGTGGTGAGTATCTCCCGTGGGAATTCCCAATGTCATACTGGCTTGAGCAACACGGGTATGACGTGTCCTATATTTCAAACGTTGATACGCATGCGGATCCGGCAGGCCTGCTCCGTGCCAAAGGTTTTATTTCAGTAGGGCATGATGAGTATTGGAGTCAGCAGATGTATCAGAATGCCATCAAGGCTCGAGATGCTGGCGTGAGCCTCGCATTTTTTGGTGGCAACTCTGTTCTCTGTGTGGTGCCAATGGAGCCTTCAAGTTCAGGTGTCCCGAATCGCTGTATCAGACGAGAGGGCTGGTTTTTGCCGATGCCGGAAAATATTTCGGAGGCTGCAAGGAGAATACGGATTAAGCGAGCGCTGAATGAATCAGATTTTGAGTTGAACATGGGCCCCGATGGGGCACTGCTCATGGGCGGAAGGCTCGATTCTGAAAACGGACGCGGCATGGGTGTTGGTGACTGGACTTGTGCGATCCCGGATCACTGGCTGTTTGCAGGAACCGGAATGAAGAAAGGTGACTCAATTAAGAATCTTCTAGGTTGGGAATGGCACGGTGCTCCTGCAATGAGCCTGCCAGGCATGCAGGTTGTTGCCGAAGGGGATGCAACGATCAATCGAAAAAAGGTAGGGCATTATACGGCAACCCTTTATGATGGTCCGAAAGGTAATGTTGTATTTAATGCCGCAACCATCTGGTGGGCGAATGGACTCTCGAGTCCGCCGGGGCACAAGAATCCCAGTCGGCATGGTGTCGCGCAACAGGGGCCGGATGAGTGGGTGCAGCAAATTACCCATAATCTGTTCAAGCGGATGATTTCCTAAGATTGGATTGTCTTGGTGTCGAGGAAAAAAAGTAAAAGTGCGCTGAGATCGTCGGTAGCTCCTTTTGAATGGATGCCATTATGGCCTGAGGCACGTCTTTTCAAATTCGTGAGCGGACTGGCGAAGGGCAGGTTCGCTGCGTTTGTTGCCCTCTGCGCGTCCTGTGTGTTTTCGGACATCAACGGTTCAGAAACCGTCGCGATCGAACCACACACGTTTACGATTCAGAACGGATATGAGGTCGTTCAAGTTGCTACACCACCATTGGTGAAACGACCAATGCATATGTGCTTTGACAACGAGGGGGTTCTGTACGTCACGGATAGTTCTGGCAACACCGACAAAGCTCCCATTCAATTAAAAGATCCACAGCATCGGGTGCTGCGATTGGTCGATCGCGATGGTGATGGGGTATTTGATGAATCCACGGTGTTCGCCGATACGTTGCCTTTTCCTGAGGGCATACTTGTTCATGGTGGATCAGTGTATGTCGGTGCGCCGCCTCATATTTGGAAACTCCGTGATACCACTGGGGACCATGTCGCGGACGAACGGTCTGTCTGGTTTGATGGTGGTTCGATTGAAAATTGTGGAAACGACATGCACGGGCCCTATTATGGGGCCGATGGTTTTTTCTACTGGTGTAAGGGTGCCTTCGCTCCACAACAGCATCAGCTCACCAACGGGAGAACGCGGACAACTCGTGCGGCCCATATCTATCGAGCGCTCCCTGATGGAAGCCAGTTAGAGCGAGTGATCACAGGCGGGATGAACAACCCTGTCGGCCTCGCCTTCAGTACTACTGGTGACTTGTTTTTGAGTGGGACGTTTTTTGATCTTTCAGCACCAGGTCGACGAGATGGTGTTTTGCATGCTGTTTACGGCGGGATGTACGGCCGGAAAAATCCACGTGTGCTCGCACCACATCCTGCTACAGGAGCTCTGCTACCTGTGCTTTCGCATCTTGGACCAGCGGCTCCATCTGGAATTCTCATGCCACAGAACACTGCCTCGGGGTTACGTGGTGATCTGGTCTGCACAGAGTTCAATACCCGGCGTCTTTCCAGGCATCAATTATCTCATGCTGGTTCTTCTTTTGATTCAAAAGTAAGTACGTTTCTTGAGAGTGATCTGACAGACTTTCATCCAACAGACGTCATTGAAGATGCTGATGGCAGTTTGCTTGTGGCCGATACCGGCAGTTGGTACAAGATCTGTTGTCCGACGTCCAAGATTGCCAAGCCAGATATTCTCGGTGCGATCTATCGAGTGCAAAAGAAGGATATGGCTCAGGCCGATGATCCTCGCGGCCTTGCATTTGACTGGCAGAACCCCGAGGTTGAATGGTTGTCAGATGAGCGACCGGCTGTTGTCACACGTGCTGTAGAGTGTCTGGCAGCAAAAGAGAATATTGAGTTGTTGTGCTTGTCGCCTGCACGAGTTTCTGCCATTTGGACGTTGCACAGAATTCCTGGTCGTTACGCACGTGATGTTATTCGGCAATGTATCAAGTCGTCAGACCCGGAGGTGCGAGTGGCTGCGATCCAAAGCGTGGCGCTCTGGCGAGACAAGAATGCCGTGAACTCACTGATTGATGTGCTCTCTAAAACTGAGAATCCACATGTTCTGCGCGTGGCAGCGATGGCACTTGGCAGAATCGGGCAGGCTCAAGCAACTGTGCCGCTGCTGGAGTGCTACTCAGCCGAGATGGACCCCTTTCTGAAGCATGCTCTCACGTATGCGATCTATGAGATTGGTGAGCTAAACAGTCTGCCAAAACAACATCCAGTGACTAGGCGTGTTCAACGGATGTTGAAACTCGACAGGACGACTATCCGCTCTGCGAAGTACCCTGAAATCGAATTTATAAAAGCTGATAAGCCGGGCCCCGAGGCGGTCGCGAGACAAAAAAAACAACTCGACAGATTGGCAGTGTTTCTGCCTCAGGGAGACGCGCAGCGGGGCGAAAAACTGTTCCACAATCGTGAGAAAGCGAAATGTGTAACCTGCCACCTCAAGGGTTCAGCAGGTGTCAGGCTCGGGCCTGACTTGACGAGAATTGGTGCCATTCGCAGTGAGCGTGATCTCTTGGAAGCGATTGTACTTCCGAGTGCCTCTATCGCCCGGTATCACGAGACTGTGAATGTAGTAACAAAAGACGGCAAGGTCGTTTCGGGGCTACTCGTCAAAGAGAATACAAATGCAATGTTTCTCGCATCAGCAGAGGGTGCCATGCAATCAGTTGTGTACACAGATATAGAACGTGCGAACTACTCGAATGTTTCACTGATGCCTGAAGGATATGAAAAAATTCTGACACCCAGAGAGATTGCAGACATCGTGGTGTATCTAAAAAGATCAGATGTTTTAAGGCCCGCTGGAGACGGTTGGCCAACTGGTGAATGAAAGTGATTTTCGATGCATTGGTACAACGTCATCACGTTCAGGAATTTTCTGCAACAGGTTAGTTTTCTGACATTGGTCGTATGCGTAATAGATGTGCCCGCGCACGGAGACACCTCGCAGAAGGCAACAAAGCCGAACGTATTGTTCATTGCCATTGATGACTTGAACGACTGGACTGACATGCTCAAGGGAAATGCTCAGGCCCGCACTCCCCATATGGACATGCTTGCCTCTCAAGGCATTGTTTTTACCAATGCCCACTGTGCAGCCCCATGTTGTGGTCCATCACGATCTGCCATCATGAGCGGAATCAGGCCGTCAACTTCGGGGAACTATATTAATAAAAGTTCTTTGACTCATAATCCAATTCTCAATAACGCAGTGCTTCTGCCCGAGTTCTTTCAGCAGCACGGATACTACGTAACTGGGGCAGGCAAACTCTTTCATGGCTACCACTTCAATTATGAAGTGAGGGGCCGAGGCTTTGATGAGTACTATCCAAGCAAAACACAGGATCTGCCATCATTCGAAGGCCTTCAATTTTCAACGAAACTTCCCTTGGGTGGGTGGTCGAGAACAGCCGACTGGGGGCCTCTCCGTCCAGATGTCACTGTGGATGACCACCCGGATGGAAAGACAGCAAATTGGGTGAAAGGGAAATTGCTCGAGGGTCAGTTGCAGGAGCCTTTTTTTCTGGGTGCGGGCATCTTTGAGCCTCACCTGCCGAATTACGCACCGCAGAAGTACTTTGATCAATTTCCTATAGAGGACATCAAACTTCCAGATGGTTTCCTCGAAAATGATCTTGATGATGTGCCTACTGCCCATGCCAAGATGGCCCACAATCCGTGGCTCAAAAAAATTCGGGCAACCGGGCAATGGAAGCCTGCCATTCAGGCGTATCTTGCATGTACGGCAATGGTTGATGACCTTGTTGGGGAACTCGTTGAGTCACTCGAGAAGTCGAAGTATGCCGAGAATACCATTGTTGTGTTGTGGAGTGATCACGGGTTCCACCATGGTGAAAAAGGCCGTTGGGGAAAATATTCTCTGTGGGAGAGAGCGACTCGGGTCAATTTTCTCTGGGTTGTTCCTGGCGTGACAAGACCGGGTTCGGTTTGTAGTAAGCCGGTCAACTTACTTGATATCTATCCGACACTGGCTTCCTTAACAGGCTGTGAGCCACCTGCGAATCAACTTGAAGGAAACGATCTTTCCGCATTGATGAAAGATCCTGAGGCTCCGTGGGACGAGGCAACAGTCACTACATTTGGGTACAAGAACTACGGTGTTCGATCAGGTCGGTATCGGTACATCGTCTACGAAGATGGCTCTGAAGAGTTGTACGACCACGCCAATGACATGTGGGAGTGGACGAACCTTGCAGGCAATCCGCAGTTTGCTTCTGTCAAAAAGGATATGCGGAAATGGATTCCGGCTCACCACGAGCCACCGGGTGCTACGTACAAACCACCAAGACGATAGAGTTGATCACCGATATAAGCCAGTGAAGTGGCACGACATATGCACGACATATGCTGGTAGTAAACAGAATGATGGTTTCGTCTGTCATGTATGGCAGAAAAGATACCCGGCCTTTTAGGGGAATGAAGAGTGAAGAGTGTTGTCATAACAAAACGCATGTCGTTTTTGAGTGTGTTTGTTCTGGTTGGAGCAAGTATTTTTGGTATGCACTGCTTTGCTGCCTCACCGAATATTCTTTTCATTGTTTCAGATGATCATGGCTGGGGAGACCTGCCGTCCAACTGGGACGATACCGAGGTGCAGCTTCCGACACTCGATGCGTTGGCAAACCGAGGTGCGCGGTTTCCGAATTACCACACTGTTCCACTATGTGGGCCATCGCGGGCATGTATGTTTACCGGTCAGTACTCAACAGAAAACGGTATGTGGCGTGGCCCCGGTAGTCAGCCGCTCGGTAGTTCTGGGTACCGGGGAATTAAACGTGATGTGAAGATGCTGTCTCAGTACCTCTCGGAGGCTGGTTATACAACTGGGGCTTTTGGGAAATGGCATCTTGGTTCTCTTGAGGGCGAAGTTCCAAATGATCGTGGGTTTGATGAGTTTCACGGTTTTCTCGGTGGTGCTCATTCTTATTGGATTACTGAATCACGTTCCAAAATCATGCACAATCGCAAACAAGATCATGTAGCAAAGGGGCACGCTACCGAGTTGTTCACCCAATGGGCTGAAGGCTTCATTCGAGAGAATGCCGGTAAGGAATCTCCTTTCTTCTGTTATCTGGCGTACAACGCCGTGCATGGTCCACTTCGCGTTCATGAATCAAAACCAGCATCTGCACCAGAGGCCTGGGTGAAAAAAGCTCTCGATCGTGGTGTGAGTTTTCTTCGGAGTGACTACGTTGCGATTCTCGAACACATGGACCACAACATTGGTCAGCTGGTCAGTGTGTTAGATGAACTCGGTGTTGCCGAAAATACGCTCATCGTTTTCGTGAGTGATAACGGTGGCTGTACCATGGAGGAAGCTGCTGCAGGCGGCAGGTTTCCCGGGAACAATGGTCCACTGAGGGGAGGCAAAGCCACGACCTATCAGGGTGGGCTCAATGTACCGTTTGTCATGAATTGGAAAGGCAAACTCCCTCAGAGCGGCCTCGTGTCGGATAGTCATGTCATGCACTGTGATATCTTTTCTACATTGTTGGATGCGGCTGGTCTCACTGTTCCCGAGAGCAATGGGAAAAACCCTGTTCGAGGGATGTCTCTTTTGCCTCACATGCTTTCAGATGGCGAAACGTCAGTTCCAGAGCGGACTATGATTTTTGAACTATGGGGTAATATTGGTGTTCGGAGGGGTGACTATAAGCTGTGGGCAGATGTCGGGCGCAATTATTCTCCAGACTGGGATGCTCTGGCGGCTGAAATTTCCCGAAAAGATCTCGAGCTCTTTGATCTTCAACGTGATGTTACTGAGACGAATGACCTGCGAATGAAACACCCTGAGACGTATGCATCACTAAAGGCAGAGTTGCTCGATCATTTGTCGGGAATCAACGTAGACTATCCTTCGCCTGTTCTGTCAGATGTCAAAAGCAGTGTGATGCCAAGGCAACAGAAGCGGTCAGAGACTATCCCGCCGAAGGATAGATCGCCAGATAAATTTTTTCGGGCTCGTGATCGCAACAGTGATAGTGAAATCACGCTCGAGGAATTCATTGGTAACCCTGATGGCCGAAATGTTTCAGCACTGACCAAACGCTTTCAGCAATTTGATACGAATGGTGATGAGGTGCTTGTTATTGGTGAATTGAAGAGCAATTAGGACGACTCATTGCACCACTTGAGCGATGTTTTACTTACAAATTTTGAGAACATGTGGTTTTCATTTACAACTTGTGGATTACGTAGTGGGGGTTTTTATGAAATTTTTTGTTGGTTTGCTCCTTGGGCTTTGGGTGTCACCGCTGGTAGCAGCTGATCAACCGAACATTCTCTTTATCATCGCGGACGATGCCTCACGAGATAGTTTTGGTGCATATGGCTGTCAGTATGTGCAAACGCCTGGCTTTGACCGTATCGCCAAAGAGGGTGTGCTCTTTACGCAGGCGTATAACTGCAATCCAAAGTGTGCGCCAGCACGTGCCTGCCTGCTGACGGGGCGTTACTCATGGCAGTTGGAAGAAGCTTGTAATCACAATCCCTTTCTGTCTGAAAAGTGGAAGTTTTACCCATATCTGCTTGAGGAACATGGCTATGCAATTGGATTCACCGGTAAAGGATGGGGGCCGGGCATCTGGAATGCCGAGGATGCTGGGAAAAGTCGTAAAGCAGATAATCCAGCAGGACATCCATGGAATCAACTTCAGAAGAAGCCGCCGTATAAAGGCATAAGCAGTGTCGACTATGCCGCAAACTTTCAAGCATTTTTAAAGGCAACACCAGGTGACAAGCCTTTTTGTTTCTGGCTTGGAACAAGGGAGCCGCATCGAGGGTATGGATTAGATAATTGGAAACTAGATGGTCGAGATCTCGCTGATGTCGTGGTTCCTGAATATTATCCCGACAATGAAACTATCCGAGGAGATCT
>PKCL01000055.1 GCA_002862165.1 Planctomycetaceae bacterium | reverse complement strand
CACTGTCCTGAGGATTAAACACTTCTGGCCCCGCCAACTCTTGTTCTGTGAGTGATTCCGTAAATGCGGGGATGCGAGAAAACGCACAAGGAGTTCCCATTCCAACTGACTCTGCAAATCCAAATGGCATACCACCTTCAAAGAGGGTCGGAATTACGATGAGTTCTGCATGTCGAACGAGTCGCGAGTGTAAATCCTCTCCAACATTCCACGATTGGATGACGTCAAAGACAAGACCCTTTTCCTGCAGAAAAAACGCCAACTCATGATCACTATCCAAATTACCCGTCACAACCAACTTAATGTTTCGCCGATGACGCCGTAGAATTGCGTCATATGCTTCCAGCAGCCGCTTGTAGTTCTTGTGGGGTCGAACTTGGCTAGAAACCATCACATATTGCATTCTTTCAAAAGGGAAATCACAAAAATGTCGGTGCAGGTGCTCTGACGAAAAAAACTGGCGAAGTTCATTACCCAACTGAATACGGGAATCATTTTGACTATCCGAAAAGGAGCCTGTGTGAATGGGTGCGTGAGGGACAATACGTATTTTTTCGCTGTCATGATCAGGTAGTAGCCCAGCAATTTGCTGATGGGCTACATGAGAAGAAAAACAAATGATTTTGTCTGCAGCCGTAGCAACTTTACAAACAGTGTTGGTGTGCGTTTGTAATTCTTTCTCAGTGAATCCCCTCAGCGGAAACTCACGGTATGCAAGATCAGGAATCGCAACTATTCTTCGTCCTTTCAATGTAGCCCCATTTTTCCATACTGGATTAGCGATAACCCAGGAAGTTTCAGGAAAGGATTCACTTGCCTTGAGTGCGAGGCTATCAAACCTAGGGTTAGGCACCCTTCGAAGGAGCTTCAAAAGCAAATTCCTCAAAGCGAGATCCTTGATGCATATAACGCTGAAGGCGAACCGCTCCATCAAAAGTCGCAGAGTCCTTGGCTTTTCAAAAATTTTTCGAAATACCTGTTTTAGAATTTTTTTTGAGCCTACTGACTCCCCTACACTATCCAAGCGATTTTCCAAGTAAACAATCTTTTGGCCAAGCCATTCCCGCAACGATTCAATATTGGAGCCATTAAACGAAAATGCTTTTACCTGCAATTTTTTCGAAACCAAGTATTGATCGTCACCACAGCATCCACTCTCTGCAAAAAGTTGTCTCATCACTGGGGCCGCTTTATACGAACACGGAATAACAACCTCCTTCGCTGCAGACAACTCATCGATACCCTTAATGAAGAAACGCAGCCAGCGTATCACACCCTCTCCATGACAGCGTTGTAATGTGGATACATCCAATTCTATCCAAATACCCACGGTCTCTGGGAGCGAACCCATCGATGTTTTCTGGGCTTCATCGTTGGTTTCTTGCATTTAAACTCTTTCTTCTCGTCGTGTTACTCCGCCCGCAAAACAATATTTACAGTTTATAAACAGGCAATTTCTTTCCGTGGTGCACTTCCTATCGAATTGATTGCCGTGATGACCGTTTCATCCCAGGAATGCCAACTAAATTTTTCAATGCGTTCCTGGAGCACACTATTGAAGTGGATCGGCTTACTCTCAAGTTCTGACATCACTTTCGCCGTCTCGTCGATGTCAAATGCATTGAAAAAATGAAGCCCTAGTCCAAATTGTTCATTAAGCTGACGCATTTGTGGATAGTCACTCGACATGGCCGGCCGGCCTAGTGCGGCTGCTTCAACGACACTAAAAGTACCATTGTCAGCGAGTACATTATGCACAAGGAATTGACTGTTCTGCACAATCGCTATGTACTCTGAATTACTAACCTCCCCAGCCCAATGAATACGTGCTTCCCATTGTCCAAGTATTGATTTGACAGACTCACGTACCTCTTTCACATAGCTATGTCCCCATACACCCTGCCGAGAACTATCTTTCTTAAGCACCAACTGTGGATTAAAAAGGTCAGTACTCCATCCCGTTACAACAATATCAAGAGTGCCATTGTGTTCCTCAAAATACTTCCGAATCGCCTCTAGCATTCGAAGATGATTCTTGTGTTGAGAAGTATTTGTCACCCAGACGCAATGCGGTCTCGCTGTGATATCCTGTCGACGTTGTTCACGCTGGGAAGCAACATTCAGAAAGTGTTCGATGTCTATTGTCGTTGGCATTTGCAAGATCGTGTTAAGACATCCGCTGTATATCTCAACATCTGCTGCAGTCCCCTGACTCGTCACTACTGCAAGATCTGCATTCCGGACCGCCCGAAGAACGTTCCAGGCTGAGCTATCTACATCTTGGAACAGCTTTCGACCAAATGTTTCTGGCACGTATCTCTGAAGATGATCGGTAACAAAAATTCCATAAGGCCGCAGAGGAACAAGCGGATATGCCAAACGGTCAGAAACTATGAACCAAAAGTTACAGTCAAGGAAGTTCTCGTGACCATCAACAGGAACCTGATACGCTTTACTTATGAACCGGTGAACAACCACACCATGGAGAGGTAGGATGTTTTCCACTTCTCTGGCGGCAAGAATTCTCCAATTAAAACCACGAACTTCTATGTTTGAAAATTCTTTGTGAACTTTATCGAGATTCACTTTGACCGAATTAATATAGGCATCGGGAATCCCTACAACCAATTCTAACTCTGAATGTGAGGCAAAATATCGTATGAGATTTAGAAATAATCGAAAGGTGCCCCCCGAGTACTCAACAGGTAGAATTAAAGCAACTTTCATAAGGGCTGTATCCCATCTTTATATTACTCGTGAGGCAAAAAAAATTTTCATCAAACGCTGATATCATCTTTAAAAACAGACATACCAAGTGCACAGTGGTGGCAAATCAAGGCCTAGAATATTCATCCGTGATGCCGTGAACACAAGTTCTTCACCCGTGCTTAGCCATGACAGCTTCAAAAGCATCACTTCCAAACATGCTTTCATTTGTTTCCAACACAGCTCTTCAGTGAACATTGTCGATGGGTTCTCTGTATCTCAACTTATTCGATACACTTTTTTAGCCATCTAGCTTAAGTATTTGCAAGGTCACAATAATTATTCGATCAATAAAAATGCGTTGTCTTTGTGAGTATTCCATTGCAACAGCCGGGGCTCTAATCGCGGCCTCTGCCATTTCATTGGCCTGTTCACTTATCAAGTTACATGGTTGGACCAATAAATTATTTTGTAACCGAATACTTTTATGATTGGTTCACACTTCATCGCGGCTATTTTGTAGATAAATCCATTGCTTAGGGTTCTCTTCAGCGGCAATCGTGAAACCAGATCACAGGACATGCTTTCGGCCTCTCACTGTAATAACCAAAGCCCTCTTAATTATCTCAAGGTACAACCCGTGAGCATACCAACCAACGAAGGCTCAGCTTTTTCACAAACAGAACCAACTCTCAACAAAATTTATGAAATTCACTTTGTAACCAGACTCAATCAGCTGTCCGGAAACTACAGTTAGTCGCCTAGAAGTTGGTTTAGATGGGCTACCATATCTTAATTCTGCTTGTAAAATTTTTTCTCCGATGCTTCCGATACTCTTCATCTGAACCTACTCTTTTTATTGACTGTGCCCACCCATTGAGGTCCTCCAAGAATCAATCGCTTGAATTTCCGCAGCACGCGATTAAAGAATCTCTTTTTATATTTTGCTAGATCGTCATCGAGTTCTCGCTTAGAAAATGCTTCGACGGGGTCTCCCACCCCTAGTCGAACAAGTATCCGAGACGCACCGTGTGTTTCATTCATAAATATGTTTTTTGATCAGCATGCCCTGATTCCACTTAATCGATTTATCACATAGACACAAAAATTCTTGTCTTTTTTAGTTATCGAAGGCAAGTGCTGGAGCATACAAATTTGTACTCGCTGGATTCCCATGACCGAGCCATTTCTCTGTGCAAATTTTACTAGATCAATAATGTCAAAATAATATTTCATTATCTCAAGTAAAATATGCAAATAGTCGTTTCGGGTTTGTAATATTTCCAGACATAACGGGCCGTGAACGGCATATATTCTTATGAATAATATCGAGGTGCAAATGAATCTATAGATTTAATTTTCACAACGGATGACAGTTAATAAATAAGTCTTAAATATTTGTTCCCAATGTCTTCCTGAGTGTGCGGATTGTATTGCTAAGTAAAAGATGAGTCCGGCTACGGTTAGCCATGCGCCGAGGGATTTGCGACGGCTCCACGACCAGTGGTTTTCCTCGTCGGCAGTGATTCCTTGCAATATGACAACGTATTATTCGATTTTCTCCTCTTCACTACCGATATCAGGAAACATGCCTATTATCGCGATGAGAACCACAAATGAGATCAACACATAGCAAAGCATAAAAGGCTTTGGTGGAATACGATCTACGGATTGATCTTTGCAGCCGCTCTTTGTGATGGGTTTAGCAAGCCTTGTTACAAGCAACCTTTACTTGTATTCACAATGCTAGAATCGTGAACGCTTTGTTTGGTAACAAGCACCCTGAGTTCTGCACCGAGCTTTAGTTCTTTGCTTCTAGCTTTGCTCTGAGTTCTTTTTCCACTGCCGTGGCCCGTGCTAGTTCAGCTTGAGATTGAGTGGTTTGTTTAGCGATTTTTTCAGCTGAGATATTTTCAGGTTTCTGGCTGTAATTCTTCAGTCGTTTTTCATGATTTGTGATCGAGTTCACGGCTTTAGAATGTTGTTCCACAAGCTCAGCCACTTCTGCAGACGCTTGGGAGATAAGGTGGTTCGTGATCACCTTGGCTGAATCGCCTGAATGTTTGCCGTTGAGGTAGATATCGAGCATGACCGGGGAGGAATGCTTAGGATCCATCCAGTCAAGTACGTTGAGGACAGTGCGGAAGCTGTAGGTTTTGTGGCCGAGGTTCTTCAAGAAATCTAGAGCTTCTTGACCTTGTTTATCACTACCACTACGAACGATTACCCAAGCAGCATATGCCTTCACGACTTGTGATTCTGCCGATTTTTCAAGCAATGCTTGCATCGCGTTGAGTACCTTATTGTCCTTGGTCGAGTTGCCAACAAAGCTGAGATTGAGAATGCCGAGAGTCGCCCAATAGCGGTTGCCCACGAAGGGGGTGTTGAGAGCTTCGAGGAAACGCCCTAGGTTTTTCGGATCGAGTTCGAGCGACTTGTCAGCCATGTCAATGTATTGCTCTAGTGGGTAGAGCTCTGGCTTACGGACAAACTCGTAGACTGTGAGTTCATATTTAGCGGCTTGCTGACCCATTTCATCTTCTGGGATAAACCCAGAATCGAAGATTTCGAGCTGCCACTTGCGCAATGCGGCACGCATTGCTTTGATGCGTTCTGTATTTGCTGAATCGGCAGCTAGGTTCTTCACATTGTCATAATCTTTTTCGTAGAGGTAGAGCTCGTCAATAGCGCGAGGTTGCTTGAAGAACCTTGAGGTGACAGCATCAGTTTCGCCGTCTAGGTCATGTTGCTTCCAGTCTCGCATCGCTTGTGAATTGAAGAGATAGGGCAGAAATTGACCTACAGGAGCGAATGGCATGTAGTTGCGAATATACAGGAACTCGTTGTCACGGGCGGAGCGCACCATGTCGAGTCTGTCATCCATGCGGTTACGGAACGAGTAGACGAACTCGGGGTTGGGTTCTGTTTCTTTTCCTAGAAACGAACGCCCCTGCATTTGTTCAACTTGGTCCTTCGTAGCGCCGCCAAGGTTGAGCCAAGTTTTGGGGAAATCAGTAAAGCTCACGAGTTCTTTGACGGTGTCGCCGGGCTTGCTGGCAGGGTAGAGGTTTTTGTACTTTTCTGGAATCCGTACAATTAACGGGCAATGTGTGCCGCTGTTGTAGAGGAAGCGTTTTGAACGTGGGAGTACGCCGCCGTGGTCCGAGGAATAGATCACGATAGTGCTCTTTGCTAAGCCACTTTGCTCAAGCTCAGTGAGCCAGGTTTTGACTTCTGCATCCATCTTGCGGTGTGCTTCATTGTACTTCTCATAGACGAAGTGAATACCAGGTAAGTCAGGGTGGTACGCGGCTAGGTTTCCTGCTTTTGGTGCTGTGTGTTTGTTTGGGTTGTAAGCGCCGAAGACCCTCGATTCGTGAGTGCTGTGGGTATTGATGACGTGCATGAATGGTTGCTTTTGCTTGAGCACGTCCCATTCGAGCTTTTTCGGTTCATTCCAGGAGTCATTGCCCGAGCGGTTGCTGCGGTGGTTGTAGTCGGTTTTGGCATCTTTACCTTTGGAGGTGTAGTAGCCGATATCTTGAAAGATCTCTGGGTAATAGCGAATGAAGTCAGGAATCTGTACGCCACTTCGCATCCCTTGAGTGCCGGCCGAAATGGCATTGATACCAGTGAGCCAAGTGAATCGCTGCGGTGCGCAAACTGGGATGGAGGAATAGCAACGCTCGTAGCGGAATCCTTCTGCGGCTAGCTTGTCTAGGGTTGGTGTCGGTTTCGCAGGGTTGCCATAACAACCGAGCCAGCGGGCACCATTGTCTTCGCTCACAATCCAGAGAATGTTTGGACGGTCATCAGCGACGGAGACGTTAAACAATGCAAGGCTGGTTGCAAAACCTAGAGTGATGGATTTTATAAAGAATTTCATGGTTTTTTGTGGTGGGTGGAAGCCTCTATCCCTCACTCCTACTTTTATAACGCTCGCTCTACGTAGCATTTCCTCATCTTGTTGATTCTTACGTATCACTCATGCGATTAGAACAGCAGTCGTGGTAGTTTATGACAAGTCGCAAAAGGAGTTGCATTCCATCAGTGCCACATTCTTTCTGTAACAACCATGGATACTTTGGAAAAAACGGCCCCTCAGAGAATACCTGAATGGTGTTCACTGATATCTATACTGGGGCTAGGCAATGAACCGTAGCTGCTGGTTACTTTTTCGCAGCTTCCCACAACGAAACATTACGGAACTGGGCCCCTTCGCCCGCAGCAATAAAACCAATCCGCCCCTTGCGATCCGCGAAACGCGGATGTTTTGCTTCCAAGACATGGTCATCAATTCGAGCGAAGAACTGCCTTCCCTGAACTTCGACCACAAACTTGTGCCAGGTGTTGGTGTCGACCGGGACGTCGATCTTGGTCAGGACTTCGGAGCGAGTTTCCTTAGAGATGCCAGTCATCTTCTGAATCCAGATTGATTTTTTCGTGATCAGTACTCGCCCTAGATGAAGAGGCGGCTGGTTGGAATCCCGCGTAATCACGCCAACCTGGTGAGCGTCGCCCAGCTTAAACTCGCCACTGATCACAAAATCATCTAGATCGACGAGCTGATCGCAACCGGCAGCATGACCTTTGGGCCGCTTCTCACTTGGCGGCTCACTGATGCCATAAGCCGCACCATTGACGATCTGCCAATCGCCCAGGACGGTCGCCCAACCTGTTGTACCACGCTTCTTTTGAGTGCCGACGGAGTCTTCTTGATCGAACTTCTCGGTCGCAATCAACTTGCCAGGTTTAACCAACTTCGTGGCAGGCGGGGCCGGGTTATCGGCGAACACAGGTTGTACAAAGCCGAAAATCAATAAGAACAGCACAAGGCGTTTCATGATGGAAGTGTGCTTCCGAAAGGTAAGTACGGAGAGTTATACAGCGACTCAGATTAGCATACTCGACTGAAGCCCTATCAGCAGAGACTTTCCTCGTAGCATCTCTTGCCCGCCCCTTGGTTGCAGCCAATCATCTTATGCGACCAGTTGCGTTATTCGACTGGCTGCGGATCAGGAAATTTCCATGAACCATCGAGAATCTCTTCTTTTGGCTGATACATGCGAACGACATAGTTCCAGCCCGAGGTTATCGGTAGGTAGTTGAGGTTCTTGGGATCACCCCCAAAGTGAATCGTGACGGTACCATCTGAGTCCTTCTCTGCTGTCACATTATTGACCGAGTAAGCATCCAGACTATTTTCTTCCATAAATCCTTTTGAGTTGTAAACAGTCACCGAGACAAATCCGTCTACTGGCACCTGTTCTGTAATAGCCAGTTCATATGGAGTCTTCCCATCGTTTTTGTCAGGTACAACATTCACATAGGTGGCGGCTTCCTCAGGATTACCTCCCCAACCGTAGGCCGTTCCAAGAAGATGGCTGATGGGATTTAGCTTTGACTTATCGCCGAACATACCATTGGTGTCAGGCTTGGTTGAGGCTAAGACATTGATCGCGTCGCGCACTTTTTCGAGTGATGTTTCATCCCAGTCTGGAACCTCGAAACTTCCTTTATTCGACTGTCTTGAAATAATTTCAGACTGCAGGGAATTTGCAGCCTTAATATCGTTTGGGTCATTTGCATCAACAAATGTTCTGAAAAGAACAAAGACGTAGCGAGTACCAATTTTTTTTCTGGAA
>PKCL01000224.1 GCA_002862165.1 Planctomycetaceae bacterium | reverse complement strand
GCGTTTGTTCAGTCGATGGAAAAAGTGCGAAAAAAGATGGAAGGGCTGCCTGATGACGTACGGCGTGAAATGTATCAGGGTGGAGGAAGTGTTTTCTATTCATCCATGCGTCAGAAAATAAATGATTATTTTGATGCATCACCCGCCCAGCGGCAGCAAGTGCTAGATCAGCAGATTCGCCGATCAGACTTAATGAGCAATGCATTTTCGGAAGCTCGTGCTGCTCGCGAAGTTCAGGAACGTTCGGAAGATACTCAGCAAGGGAATGCCCAGAAAGCCGAAGGGAAAAAAGAGCAAGGTCAGGGCAGTGGTCGTTCTTCGTGGGCGAGTCGGTCGCAGGGCGATCGTAATGAATGGTTTAAAAATCGAATTCTTGATAGGACAACGCCTGAGCAAAGAGCCAAATTTGTTGAATATAGTAGAGCCGCGTCTAAACGCCGTGAGGAATTAGGCCTTTCTGCAGGTTGGCCATAAAACGCAATGCTTTTCAGGGCTCAAAAAAGAATTCATAATTGAGAAAATGGTAGACACTTTAGGACTTCTTGCAGAGGCGATCCAACTAGCACGTGAATTAGGCTTTGATGTGCGAGAGGAGCCACTGGGTGATACTGCAAGTGGTGAGGTCCGTATTGGTTCTGATCGACATATTCTTTTGAATATTTCTGACCCCCCTTCGGATCAATTGAAACAACTTACAGAAATTCTGGCTGCCGACAAACGGTGGAAGAGTGTGCCAGTCAGCAAGTTGCTAAAGCACACACTGCACGGCCGCTGATATGTAGCAGATATCACAGGCGAGTGCTGTACTAATGAGTGCCAGTGCTGTAGAGCCGCTTGCGACTGATCAATCGTTCGACATTCCTCGGGGTGCGAAAGCGGATGCTGCTTCCGCTTGCTATTGCCCGTCGTAACTCATTCGCACGAATACCAATAGCAGGAACTCGAATGCGGTCTGTTTTTATTTGGTACGACTGTTTTTCACTCAGCAATTCTTGAAGTTGAGGTTCTTGAGTTATCTGTTCAATGTTATCGACACCGTGTCGTTCAATAGCGAGTATCTTAATGAGCCCAAGAATTTTTTGTGGTTCTTTCCATGAGGGGAGACTCAGAAGGGCGTCGGGACCAAGTATTAAAGAGAGGTTGTCGTTTGGGAATTGGTGGATGAGATTATGGACCGTAGTGACCGTGTAGCTGATTCCACCTCTGTCACACTCCTGCGGAGAGACTTCGAATTTAGTGTGGCTTCCCACAGCGAGTTGTAGCATCTCAATTCGATCCTCAGGTGAAGCCAGAGTCGAATCCTGTTTGTGTGGTGGGGTTGCGGCGGGCATAAATAGCACTTGATCAAGTTGGGCCTGTTCGAGACAGCACTCAGCTACGATAAGGTGTCCAAAGTGGATTGGATTAAAACTACCACCGAAGATTGCCATTTCTTTTGCCATAACTACCGCTTTTTTTGCCCATTTCGTTACAACTGTGGTATGAGTCCTGCTCACTCCTGTCCCTAGTTGTACTGTAAATATGTCCTCTGATTCTTCAGGCCAACGCGAACTTTTCACGAATCACCCAATCTGGGAAGAAGACGACGTGCGGAATGGCGTCATCGCGACTGTGGTGTTGCCAGAGGGGGTTGAAAAACCCCTCGATTATCTCGTCCCCAATGAATTGGTTGTCGAGGTGGAACCCGGGCGTCGCGTGCATGTACCCCTCGGTAAAAGTAATCGGCCTAGGTTGGCATACTGTGTCGCTGTCCGCCATGGGGAAATACCGCAGCATCCCCTCAAGAGTGTGGTCGGTGTCGAAGATGAGAAGCCACTACTCTCAGAGCGAATGCTGGAATTAACAGCCTGGATGGCAGATCGCTGGATGGCCCGTCGAGGTGATGTGCTTGAAGCCGTACTGCCGGCAGGAGTGCGGCTGCGACGTCGTGTCAAACGTGTTCCTGTATTAGTGGTCACCGGAGAGCAGGGTAATCGTCGCCCCACAATACATCAAAAAAAAGTTCTCGATGCAGCAGTACAGCCCACACCGATGGATGTACTTCTCAAAGAAACAGGTGTTGCTCGTAGCGTCGTGAATCGCTTGCTGAGAACTGGGATGCTTGCTGAAAGGGGATCAATTGAACGTGGGCCCGAAACAGAATCTATAAAGCACAGCTTTGATAGCGATGAACTGCCGGTGCTTTCGGCAGATCAAGAAAAAGCTCTACAAGCAATTCTTCATCCGTTACAACAGGGCAGGCACGAAACAATTGTACTATTCGGTGTGACTGGTAGTGGCAAAACAGAGGTTTATCTACAGGCAGTTACAGAAACTATTGCTCGAGGCCAGCAAGCGATCGTGCTTGTTCCAGAGATCAGCCTCACACCGCAGACTTGTGACCGATTCCGCGCGCGATTCGGTCAAGTAGCCGTTCTTCACAGTCATCTCACTCCGGCTGAGCGGCACGATCATTGGCGGGAGATTGCCGCTGGTCGTGTAAATGTCATTGTAGGTGCGAGAAGTGCAATTTTTGCTCCCGCACCACGACTAGGTCTCATCGTCATTGATGAGGAGCATGAGAATACGTTTAAGCAAGCAACCTCACCTCGTTATCATGCCCGTGATGTTGCTGAATGGATTGCACAAAAAGAAGGAGTGCCTCTTGTACTGGGTTCAGCGACACCATCACTCGAAACATTTGCTCGATGCCTGTCAGGTGATTGGAAAATGTGTCGAATGCCTGCGCGAGTTGGTGGTTCGGAGTTGCCGGCAGTCGTAACAGTTGATCTTCGGGATCGGAAGTCTCGCTCCAAAGGAGCAATGAGTCCGCGGCTAGCGGCAGGGATCCAGTGGGCATTGAAGTCTGGAGGGCAGGTCATGTTGCTGCTCAATCGTCGAGGTTTTGCAACTCATCTTCAGTGCAAATCATGTGGCCATGCGATGCATTGTCAGCAATGTGATCTAGGGCTCACCTTGCATCAGCCCGGTAATCGAGCAATATGTCATGGGTGTGGGCTTGTCACAGGTGTGCCCGAGTCCTGTCCAGCATGCGGGGTAAAAGACATCGTGCATCGTGGCACCGGAACACAGCGGCTAGAAGATCAAGTGCGATCTCAGTTTCGAGGGATTCGTGTAGCACGTATGGATACGGATACAATGCGTACCCGAGGAAGTCATGAGAAGACACTCACAGCTTTTCGTAAGCATGAGATTGATTTACTTGTTGGGACGCAGATGATTGCAAAAGGTCTTGATTTTCCAAATGTCATGCTTGTCGGAGTCATCAATGCAGATGCGGCACTTCACTTAGCCGATTTTCGGGCTTCTGAGCGGACGTGCCAACTTGTCACGCAGGTGGCTGGGCGTAGTGGTCGTGGGCCTCGTGGTGGTCGGGTTGTTGTTCAAACCAGCACACCAGAGCATCCTGCAATGCGTTCAGCTGCTGTGCATGATTACGAGGCTTTTGTTCGTAGCGAACTTCCCATTCGCAAGGCACTTCTCTACCCACCATTTGGAAGTGTTATACGAATCGTCGTTCGTAGTGCCGTTGATGAGGCTGCTGCTGATTGGGCCAAGCATTTAGTTGAACGACTTAGTAAGAGTGCTCAAGGAAATGAATCCATTCGAATTTTGGGCCCGGCACCCGCACCGATTTCTCGAATTCGGGACCGCTATCGCTGGCACCTGCAAATACATGGACCAAGCTCCGAGCTGTTGCGTGATCTTGTGAGCCGAAGTATGGCTGGTTTGAAGACGCCGCAGGAAGTTGTTTGGGTTGTTGATGTTGATCCTGTTGAAATGCTGTAGAAGGAGGTGCAGAGTACCATCTCCTGACTTCAGTTGATCGGGAAGCTTTTAGGTGTGATTTTCTGCATGATGAACCAACAGTGCCGATCAATTGACACAGGCTTCGCGGACATTCAAGTAATGCGGTAAGATATGTTCAGAGGTGATGCTATATGGCGTATAAGTCATTTAAAGAAATTCTTGGTGAAACGAGTCTGGAGAGAAAATGTCGCTTTCTTTTTGGGCTTTGTTTACTGCTGCTCATTACAGGTAGTTTCTGGTGGTACGGCCAAAGAACTGAAGAAATTGTTTTTACAACGACAAGAAGCACAGGCCGTCACCTTGTTGATGCAGTGATGATCAATCATCACTGGAAAAATCTTGAGGCTGATAAGAAGTACACAAACCCGATCGAAACACTCGGGAAGATGCTCCAAAACCAGCCCTACAGTTGGAGAATACTTTCTCCCGATGCCTCCCCTGAGGAGTTGGCCAGTTACACCCGGCTTGATGCTGCCGTCCTCGATTATTTCGTACAGAACTCGCCATTTACGGAAGTTGATAAATCGTTGGCAAGTCGAATTCGATCGTCGGGTGATGAATACCGTGAATATCGAACAGCTGATAAAAAAGAATATCATTATTACCAACCAATACGTGTTCAGCAGTCGTGTCTCATTTGTCATGAGTTTCATGGAAGCGTTCGAGGTGAGGACGGAGATAATCTGCTCCCTAATCGTAAGAAGTATGCAGACGGTGATCTTATGGCGATTGTTAAAGTGGTCATGCCAGATGGGACAACACGACAGGCAATCAATTGGAATCGTGCGATCTTGATTGCAACGGCAATTATCACAGTGTTTCTTGCGATGCTGGCTGCTTATTTGATCGTGCGGTACGTCATTGTAAAACCGCTCGAGCATCTTAGGGATGTAAGTGATGAAGTCCGCCGTGGGAATGTGGATGCAAGAGCAGACATCCATACAGCAGATGAATTTGAGGAACTTGGAGTAGCGTTTAACAGAATGCTTCGGGGGCTCGTTGAATCTCAGGAAGAGCTAAAAAAAGTGAATGGGAATCTGGATGGTAAAGTTGATGAATTGGCTCGAGCCAATATGCATCTCTATGAAATGAATCGACTGAAGGGCGACTTTCTTGCCACTATGAGCCATGAGTTACGTACTCCACTCAATAGTATTCTTGGTTTTTCTGACGTCCTCGGTTCGAATCAGCTGCTTGATGAAAAGCAAGTTCGGTACGTCGAGAATATTCGGAAATCAGGTCGAATGTTGCTCGAAATGATCAATGACATTCTTGATCTTGCCAAAATGGAGGCGGGTAAAATGGATGTTCGGACCACGACCTTCGATATCAGTTCAATTATTACAGCACAGTGTGACATGATTCGCCCTATGGCAGAAAAGAAAAAAATAGAACTGACAATCTCCGTGAGTGACACAATTTCAAATGTCGAACAGGATCAATCAAAGTTGCAGCAAATCTTATCGAATTTGTTATCGAATGCCGTCAAGTTTACGCCAGAGGGAGGCCATGTTTCTGTGTCTGGGAAGCTGCTTGATGAAGAGTTCTTTGCACTCGAAGTCTCCGATAATGGCGTAGGCATTGCTGTTGATGAGCAGCAGGCAATTTTTGAAAAATTTAGGCAAAGCAATGACTTTCAGGCAGGCGACGATGCTATGACAAGAGAGATTTCAGGCACCGGGCTTGGGCTCTCGATTGTTCGAGAACTGTGTCGTCTCCTTGGTGGTGACGTTACTGTGCAAAGTGATTTGGGGCACGGTAGTACTTTCCGTGTCCGGCTCCCTGTTTGCCTGAAAGCATGTGGTATGCCGCCGGCAATTCCGTTTGCTTCGTCAGCGTAGTGAAAGCGGAGCAGGCAAGAATGTTTCCTTTCCGCAGCGGATGTAATACTCTGGAATAGAGGATATTTCAAAAATGCAATTGGTTTTTTTTCCATTTAGATTTCATAGACAATGATGGCCGTTGAAAAAAAGAAAACACCCGAAGTTGTATTGTTTACAGATGGTGCCTGTAGTGGGAATCCAGGGCCCGGAGGGTGGGCGTATATTCTGCGACACCCAGAAACAGGTCGAGAGACATCAGCGCAAGGCAGTGAAGCTGACACGACGAATAATAGAATGGAATTAACGGCGGCTGTTCAAGGTCTGCAGCAATTAAAACGACCGACGTGCGTCGAACTTGTTACGGACAGTGTTTACGTTGGAACGGGTCTCTCAGACTGGTTGCCGAAATGGAAAAAGCAGGGTTGGAAGAGAAAGGAGAGAGGACGCTTTGTTCCTGTGAAGAATGAAGACTTGTGGCGAGAACTAGATCGTCTTGCAGCCTCTCACAGTGTTGTTTTTCGGCATGTGGCCGGTCACTCTGGGCACGCAGAAAATGAACGGTGTGATGAAATGGCCGTTGCTGCGTACCAGCCACTTTTGAATGGCTCCAAGAAATAATGTGCCAGCATGTCGACCGAAGATCAAAACAAGACAGATGCCTTGCAGTCCGAGACGGGTTCTGAACTCAAGATTCAGCTTGAGCGATTGCCTGGCGTTGGTTCGGTTCGAGCAGCAAAGCTTTCAAAGCTGGGGCTCGTGACAGTTCGTGATGCACTGATGCACTTTCCAAGAGACTATCGTGATTTTACAGGCGGGCATTGCTTTGATGAATTAGTTGAAGGTGAGCATGCATCACTAGCGGGAACTATTCTTAACGGATCCCTTCGTACGATATCACGTGGTCGATCAATGCTGACTGTTCAGGTCGAGACTGAGGGCGGGGTAGTTCGCTGTGTCTGGTTCAATATGCCTTTCCTCGCACCACGCTTTACGGTAGGACGTCGTTTGGTAGTGGCTGGTCAGCCCCGGCGGAATGATTCAAAATGGGAGTTTTCGCACCCTGAAGTTCGGTGGCTTGACGAAGCAGAGGACAGCACCCCTGTTGAGTGGCTTGCGGTGTATCCGCTCACTGACGGTGTGCAGCAGTCTCACGTTCGATTAGCTGTACAGGCGGCCCTGGGTGTAGCGGCTGACCGTCTGGAAGAGTCACTCCCTGAAACTCTTCTGCGATCTAAAAATCTTATGTCGATTGGGGAAGCAATTCGATCCATTCATCGGCCGGAAAACCGGAATGCACTGGAGGCTGCTCGAAAGCGTTTTGTGTATCAAGAACTTCTTATGCTTCAACTTGCACTACGGCTTCATAGCGGGCAGCAAGATACTCGGCAGACGGCGCCTGCGATCGAGATAGATAACAAGCTCGACAATCGTATCAAGGCCTTGTTTCCACATGATTTTACCAATGCGCAAAAGCGAGTGTGTGCAGAAATCGCAACGGATATGCGACGGACAAAACCGATGAATAGACTTTTACAAGGCGATGTCGGAAGCGGGAAAACAGCGGTTGCGGCGTATTGCATGCTCGCGACTGCTGCGACATTTGTCCTTGGCAGTACACCTGAAGAGGAGGGTAGTTCTGCGAGTTCGACAAGTCGTTTTCAGGCTGCGATTATGGCACCCACGGAGTTGTTGGCCCGACAACACTATCAGACACTTACTTCACTTCTATTGGAACGAGGGTCTCCTTTGCGAGTCGGGCTGCTTATAGGTGGGCAGCGGGTCGCCGAACGACGAAAACTGCGAGAACAGATTGAATCAGGAGAGGTTCATTTAGTTGTAGGTACACAGGCGCTTATCTGTAGCGAAGCCGCATTTGCTAATCTTGGTCTGGTGGTTATCGATGAACAGCATCGTTTTGGGGTTTTGCAACGATCACTCTTGAGGCAGGGTACGAGTGACCCGCACACACTTGTGATGACGGCGACACCAATTCCGAGGACTGTTGCTCATGCCGTTTACGGGGATTTAGATATTTCAGTTATTGATGAATTGCCTCCGGGGAGGCAGGAAGTGGCAACATATCGCGTCTCGCAAGATCAGGTAGATCAATGGTGGGACTTCTTTCGAAAGAAACTGAAAGAAGGACGCCAAGGATACGTTGTTGTTCCCACAGTTGATGTATCCGGTCGAGATATGGCAAGTATATCTTCGGCGTTTGAATCACTCGCGAATGGGCATCTCGAAGCGTTCCGTCTCGGTCTTCTTCATGGACGTATGAAACCAGAACAAAAAGTATCAGTAATGGCTGATTTTCGGGCGAATCGGTTTGATGTGCTTGTCGCAACAAGTGTTATTGAGGTTGGTATCGACGTGCCAAATGCGACACTTATGACCATTCTTGATGCGGAGAATTTTGGGCTCGCACAATTACATCAACTGAGGGGGCGAGTTGCTCGCGGCCGAATGCAGGGAATTTGCGGCGCGGTTACTGATGAAGAAGCAAAATCATCACCTCGCATCGATGCGTTTATTTCTACTACAGATGGGTTTCGGCTGGCTGAACAAGACCTTATCTTGCGGGGTCCTGGTGATATTCTAGGATCACGCCAGAGTGGTTCGCCTCCATTGTACCTTGCGGATTTGTTGAGAGACGGGGAGGTGGCCTCGGAAGCGAGAAGCGATGCAAAAACTATCTTCGAAAGTGACCCCGCGTTAGGTGATGAACGCTTTAGTCGGCTTAAAAAGGTTTTGCTAGGGCGCTGGTCGGCAACACTCAATCTTGGCTTAGAAAAAGTGAGCTAGTTGTCTGA
>PKCL01000103.1 GCA_002862165.1 Planctomycetaceae bacterium | reverse complement strand
AGTATAGCTGCTCATTCAAATCGATCAGGCAGCGTTTGTGCGACGAAGTCCGGATTCAACTGCCGCAAGTACCTGTTCCACTGTTATTGCGGCCATTGACTTCGTATCTGTTTTTCGGTCTTTCCAGTGTGGCCGGACGGTGAGAGGTGGTTCAATGACTATATGGTTATTCCCATAGGGTCCGTTTCTTGCGGCCGGAACAGGACCAAATAATCCGACGCAAGGTGTGCCTACAGCAGCTGCGAGGTGAAGCGGACCAGTATCTCCAGAAATAAACAGCCGGGCTTTCCGGCAGAGTTCACCAAGGTCTTGCAGAGTTGTAGCGGGTGCTAGGGTTGTGCCTCGTCCTGCTTTTTCAACAATGTCTTTGGCGATCTTCTCTTCAGACGATCCTCCCCAGACAACTAATGATTCCACTCTGTGTTTCTGCCACAAAGCTTTTGCAAAAGTTGCAAATCGATCTGGTGGCCATCGCTTTGATGTCCAGCCTGCACCAGGATTAATGATGATGGGTGGAGCTTGGAATTGAAGTTGACTGAACCATTTTTCAATACGTTGTTGGCTTATGGGCCAAGTTGGCATGTCAAATCCATAGGCGGTATTTCTAACTCCAAGGGGATGGAGAAGATCTAGGTTTCTGTCTACCACATGTACTGAATCAGAGACGATTGAGTCGGTGTAGGCAATCCATGCACCCTCACGTGATTCTGGTTTCGCATGACCAATCCGTAATCGGCTACCTGTAAGAAAAGTTGCAACGCTACTTTTCAATAGACCTTGTAAATCGATTACTACATCAGCTTGATATCTTTTCAGTTGTTGCCGTAGGTGAAGAACCTGTTGAAACGATTTGAGCCAACCTCTTGGAAGCCGAAATAAATGATCTACGGCGCTGTGGCCGGCGAGAACGTCTGCTGAACGTCCCTCGACAACCCAGCTAATAGTGGAATCTGGAAATGATTGCTTGAGTGCAACAGCAGTAGGAATTCCGTGGATCACATCACCGATGGCGGATAGTTTGACAATTACTATTGAGCGCGGTGCATTCATTAAAACCGATGTACAGTCTGTCTGGAGATTTTCAGTTGAGAAAGTGATGTGAAAAGCCTAGGTCAATACTTTTCACCGTGCCTCACATATTCCATAGGTCGAGAGTGTTCACATCGAGTTCTTATGTGACAAGTTCGGTTTCTGTTAAAAAGGTAGAAGTTGGGTGGTTTAGTGAACCCTGAGCCCGTTGTGATAGAGCGAAGCACGTGTGTTGTCGGTAACCCTAATCCTTCAACTGATTTATTGGGGAAATGCTTGATTGATTTTCAAGACCGGCAAAGTTACAGAGGAGAGACTCCGTAACGGACTGGGGGCAGCTCCATACGAGGTAAAACATGGACTCACGAATGAGGTGCTCGGCTGGATGACCTTTGACAAAACCAGCGCCTTTTGATGCGGTGAGAGCAGCTTGAGATGTGCGAGTTACAAGAGTATTAGCTCGTTGTCGTAGAAGATTTCGATCTTGAGTATCAATTCCTTTTTCAGTGAATTGAAAGAGCATGGACTCAATGACAGTAACCTCTTTTCTAAGTTCTTCGAAAATAGGTATGAGCTGATCTCTTTGTGATGATTCTTGTTCGAGTATCGCAAGGGCTGCTCGAGTGCTTCCTATGGCCAAGGCAGTTGTTCCCAGCCCCCCGGTTTGAGGGCCAGGCTCAGATTTTGATGCAATTTCTCCCGCCGGTGAGACATGGTTCAGTTCAATGCTTGATGTTCGGCTGCCTGTCAGCGCAAGCAATTCCATTGGTGGTGCAATTTTGACACCAGAACTCTTGGTTTCAAGAATGAAAAAATGTGGAGTTGCTTTTGTCTTGTGAGTATCCACTGATATTGCTCCTGTAACGAGCGTGTCAACGCTGTCGGCGCCAGTGACCCAAGGACATCGACCATTCAAAGACCATTTGTTATTTGTACGAGTAGCGACAAGAACAGGACGATCGAAGTGCCGTTGGCTTGTGGTGAGTTGAGAAATACCAACAGTTGTAAACTGTTGGCCAGTAGCAAGTTGTGGAAGAAACCGTGCTCGTATTTCTGGGCTAGCACGAGATAAGATTCGTACTGCGCTTGCCCATTGCGTGAGGGCTAGTGCGGTCGTCAGGCAATGAGATGCAACCGAGATGAGAAACTCCATAATCTCTTTCTCAGAAGCCTCTGTGCCACCATCATTTTTATTTATCCAGCCCGCAAGGCCACCATGGGCAGCAATTTTAGAAAGGGCACCGCTCTTCCAAGGGCCTGCCTCCCTGGTGTGGGCACCAATGGTTTTGAGTTCTTGGCAAAGTTCTGCCAATGAGGAACCAATCGGAAATGGCGGAGGGAATGACATCATTATGAACTAGTTTATACACGAAATCGTTGCTGTACCGCCGTTTCGTTCTATCTGTTTGATCTTGCTATGAAGGCTTAAGCAGGTCTGTCATGACACGATATACTATGAATCCTTGACTGGTGCCCCGCCCATCTCCTTCCTTACCTGGAGTTACACCATGAGTCGCATTGATAACACCATGAGTCGTGCAGCTGAAACAAATGCTGTGAGTAGGGCTCAGCAAACACTTGCTTTAGACGAACTATCTCCTCAGTCACTCTATGAAAAATGTACAACACTGGCTCAGAATCTTTGGTGGAGTTGGCATCCGGAAGTAACGAATCTATTTCGCGATCTCGATCCAATCCGCTGGAGGCAGTTAGATCACAATCCGATTGCTCTGTTGGCAGAATTTACTCCCGAACGTCTCGAGTCTCGTGCCGCTGAACTTGTGCTATACAGTCGGATTAATCAGGCACATAGACGACTGAAAGAATATCTTGCCGGTGATTCTACCTGGAGCAATGTACACGCGGGTGTGCTTGGGTCGAAGCCTGTTGTGTATTTTTCCGCAGAGTTTGGTATTCATGAATCAGTACCAATTTACTCTGGAGGACTCGGTGTTCTCGCGGGTGACCATGTTAAGAGTGCGAGTGGCCTTGGCATTCCTCTTGTAGCTGTTGGGCTGTTTTACAATCAGGGTTATTTTCGACAACAGCTGGATATTAATGGATATCAGCATGAAGAGTACCTAGATTCGCGAGTAGATCTCTTACCCATAGAGCCCGCTAAAAACGCGGAGGGCGTTCCCATTACGGTCACGGTTGATACACGATCTGGACCAATACATGCCAAAGTTTGGCGGATGGCAGTCGGTCGTGCGAATCTTTTTCTTCTAGACTGCGACATCGATGGGAATGATCCTGAGGATCGTGAGTTAACGAGTCGACTCTATGGAGGTGATACGAGAACACGGATTCGGCAGGAGATGGTATTGGGTATCGGAGGAGTGAAGGCAATTCGAGCACTTGGGATTGTTCCAGGTGTGTATCACCTCAACGAAGGTCACTCTGCATTCGCAACACTCGAAGCGGTACGTGGCCGGATGGAACGAGACGGGTACTCATTTGATGAATCGGTAAGTCATGTGGCGAGGCAGACCGTTTTCACAACCCACACGCCCGTGCCAGCGGGTCATGATCGTTTTGATAGTGGGCTGATCGAGGAACACCTTGGTCCAACTCGAGATGTTCTCGGCATCTCGCATGATCATCTCATGTCGTTCGGGCGTGTTGAAACTCATAACAATGATGAACCATTTTGCATGACGGTGCTCGGGCTGAAGTTATCACGTCGTGCGAATGCTGTAAGTGCTCTTCATGGTCATGTAAGTCGACGGATGTGGTCAGGGCTTTGGCCTTCTCGGGTCGAAGAAGAAGTGCCTGTTGGGCATATAACGAATGGTGTGCATGTTCAAAGTTGGCTGTCGTGGCAGATGCTTCAGCTTTATGATCGCATGTTTCCGGTGGGGTGGATCGGTCGCATGGGTGAACCGGACGTCTGGCAGAAAATATATGATGTTGATCCTGGAGAGCTTTGGGAAACTCACAATGCTCTGAAAAATCTCTTGCTTCAATTTGTTCGCCGGCGAGTTACAAGGCAATGTAACAGGCGAGAAGAAAATGCCGATTCGATTGAAGCAGCTCGAACGGTTCTTGATCCAAATGTGCTCACCATCGGATTTGCAAGACGTTTTGCAACGTATAAAAGAGCAGCACTGTTTCTATCACAGATCGATCGGCTGCATGACTTAGTTACTGACAGCAACAGACCTATACAGATCATTTTTGCAGGGAAAGCCCACCCTGCGGACGATCCTGGAAAAGCACTGATACAAAAGATTGCGAATCTCCGCCATGATGCAAAGGTGGCAGGAAGAATTGTCTTTATCGAAGATTATGACATCAATGTGTGCCGACACCTTATTCAGGGTGTTGATGTGTGGCTTAACAATCCGAGGCGGCCCTTGGAGGCTTCCGGTACAAGTGGCCAAAAAGTTGTTCTCAACGGTGGTCTGAATTGCTCAATTTTAGATGGCTGGTGGGCCGAAGCGTTTGATGGACGGAATGGCTTTGCTATTGGCAGAGGAGAAACCCACGCGCAAGATAATGTTCTTGACCAGCGTGATGGAGAAGCACTGTTTGACGTCCTCGAGAACCAAGTGGTCCCACTATTTTATGAAAGAGACGCAGACGGGCTTCCTCGCGACTGGATCAAAATGATGATGAATTCGATTTCGTCATTGGCATGGAGGTTCAGTGCACACCGAATGGTCATGGACTACGCGAAAAACTGTTATGTCCCTGCGGCCGGTGGTTTGTCGTGTGACATGAATCACCATTGAGCAGGTTGAAGTCTTAAGCTGCTTGAGTGCGACGTATTTCGTGGTACGGAGTGGACTTTAAAAGAATACATCCACGAAGAACTTCTGGTTTCCCTGGACTGCCGACGGCAGCTGTTGGGCAGGCAATAATACCGCTGAGCCTGTCCCATGTTTCGCGAAGCGCGAACGGAACTGAGCAGGCACTCACGTTTCCTGCTTGCTCGGTCAGCCCATTAACGAGCTCACCACCGATGCCATACTCTTCGAGTTTCATACCTGTGAAGCGAACAATACCAGTGCCTGCTTGGTGGGGGACAACATAGTCGACGTCATCCCCAGAAAGATTTGAAGCCTCGAGTGCTGATGCAACGGCAGCCGACATCTGGCGTGGCGCAGCCTCTGCAATTGCCATTCCATCAAGCGTGTAGACGATACGTTTATCAGCGTGGGCAATACCACCATTCGGTAATGGTATTGGTACGTTTGTTCGCCTTTCAAAGTTGAAAGCAGATTTTTCAATTGCCTCTCGACGAGCGTCTGCGTGTATGAGTTCAAAGTGTGCCGGATATCGTCGACTTGCAAGGGGTGCGAGAAGAGTTGCTGAGGCCATGTCACCGAAAAGTCCTGCAGTTTGGCTGCAACTGTAGTCAGTAATTCGACTGATACGACTCGCGGCGACAACTAGCAAAAACTCATTGTTTTTGAGATTGATGCGTGAAGCCCAGCGTTTTTGAATAAGGCTCAAAGATCGGCTGTATCCACAACAAAACCAGTTAACCCCAATCGTTCTCATGTGTGGCACATTAAGGCGTTTGGTTAAATGCCGGGCAGCATGTTGTAGTCGTTCGTATCGAGCTTGCGACTGCTCTAGAAAACGATCGGCAATCATTGGTGGTAAAAAAGAAGGTGAGGCAAATAAAATTCCACGGCAGTCGGCCAGGTTGCAGCCAGTCTCTGCCTGCAGTTTGCGAACAACTCGCACGCCCATCGTCACTTCGTCTTCTAATGAAATTGCTCGTGATTCAATGCCGGTGTGACGACTGAATTTTCGTGGCATGGTTTCACCAAACCACGAATTGTTAAGTATCCAGTTTGGTCGATGTACCGAAATTGCTGAGATGCCTAGGCCACTTGCGTTTTCGTGTATGTCCATCAAGAATTCTGCTTCAATTGTGGTGTGAAATGAAATGTCGTTGGATACTGGCAATCCAGCACAACTGGTGCTAGCCGAAAAATGTCAGCTATTTTTCGAAGAATGAAGTTTTTCATTCAGGAATCATCGAAAACACGTGCAATACTTGCCTTGGGGGTACTCGAATACCACCTTCGGGAATACTTTGGATTCTGTTGTCATGCAAGTTTTCCTGTGAAAAATGTGTTTTTAACCGGGGAAACTTGATGATTCGAGTTGTACTGATTGTGTTGGTAGCTGCGGGATTCATCGTTACCGGGGATATCCCAACTCTTGTGACAGGGTGTCAGTGTGGGTTTTTGGCTATTCAAAATAGAGCGATGGGCATTCTCAATTCGGAAAAGGTAAAAATCTTACCCGGGGGGAAAGACAAACAAAATAAGGATCATCTTAAATTTGGTTCATGTACTCCAGGCACATCTGTTGGAATTCCAGACAGGGATAAATTTCCACCGGATGCAACTCGGTCAGTCAATTTGAAGGAGTTGGTGGCAGGAAGCCGACTGGTTCTCTGGTTGGTGAAAAAGAACGGCGTTCAGACAACTCAACTAGATGTGCTCAATCCGCTCACAGGAGAGGTATTACTTACCCATGCGGATGCACCAGCCCGGCCCCCAAAGAGAGGCCACATGAATATGTCAACTCTTCGTGAGGGCAATGAGGTTTCGTTACAGTACAAGCAACGATCACAGTTTGACGCAGGGTTTAGCGAGCAGTCGGAACCCTTAGGCGCAATTCTCGCTATCGAGAAGCCACGCCTCAGTCAGGAGTCTTCCAACATCGAGCACTAGCTGTCACTGGATGTTTCTGCAGGGGTGGAATTCTCTGTTTCGGCAACTTGCTTTTTGGACAGACCAATTTTCCGTTCTTCGATATCAACACGAAGAATTTTGACATCAATGGGATCACCCACTTGTACTAGTTCTTCTGCATTTTCAACCTTGTCGTCGGAGAGTTCTGATATGTGCAAGAGTCCTTCAAGGCCATCTTCAAGGCCAACAAAGACGCCAAAATTTGTAATTTTGGTGATCGTTCCATGCACGACGTCGTCAACCTTGTATCGGTCGGGAATGTCAGCGGTCCATGGGTCGTCCTGCATCTGTTTTAATCCCAATGCAATACGTCGTCGTTGTTGATCAACAGAAAGCACTTTGCACTCAATTTCTTGTCCCTTATCAACCATCTCACTGGGATGAGTTACTTTCCGTGTCCACGACATGTCTGTGACATGCAGAAGGCCGTCGATTCCTTCATCAATTTCGATAAAGGCTCCATAATTTGTCAGATTCCGAACAACGCCCTTTACAATGGCTCCTGGTGGGTAATCTGCGGCCACTTTTTCCCATGGGTTTTGTTGTGTCTGCTTCATGCCGAGTGAAATCTCTTGCTTGTCCTCGTTGATAGCAAGCACAACAACCTCGACTTCATCACCAGGTGAAACAAGTTCACTTGGATGGCTGACTCGTTTTGTCCAACTCATTTCACTAATGTGAACAAGACCCTCGACACCATCTTCAAGTTTCACAAAGGCCCCGTAACTCATTACGTTGACAACGGCACCCTTGCAGATCGTTTCAACAGGATACTTCTCTGCCACTTTCGCCCATGGGCTCGGCGTGCGTTGCTTCATCCCAAGCGCAATTTTTTCACGATCACGGTCAATGTGAAGTACCTGCACTTCTATTTCTTGGTCAATCGAGACCATTTCGCTGGGGTGCCCAATTCGTCCCCAACTCATGTCTGTGATGTGCAGCAGTCCATCAATGCCACCGAGATCAACAAAAGCACCGAAGTCAGCAATATTCTTTACTATGCCTCGGCGGACTTGACCAATTTCAAGAGTCTCCATGAGTTGTTTCTTGCGCTCAGATCGTTCTTGTTCGATCAGTGCTCTACGAGAAACAACAATGTTTCGACGAGCCTCATCAATTTTTAAAACAAGGCACTGGATCGCACGGTTGCAGTAGTCGCCGATGTCAGCAGGTCGCCTGATATCCACCTGGCTTGCTGGCAGGAAGACGTTGACTCCAGCTATGTCGACAAGGAGGCCACCTTTAATCTTCCTGAGTACAAAGCCGGTGACAACGTCATCCTCATGGACACTTGACATAACGCGAAGCCAATCTTCAATTCGGCGGGCTTTGCGTTTTGAAAGAGTTATAAGGCCTCGATGTTCATCAACAATATTTTCTTCAATGTCCTCTAGAAGAACTTTGATTACATCCCCAACCTCCGGAGCAGTTTCGGTCTCATCCCATTCATTGCGTGGAATATGACCTTCACTTTTATATCCAACGTCAACGAGTACAAACTCATCATCAACTCGTAAAATCTTTCCTTCGACAACACTGTTAATGGCAAGAGAGGGAGCTTGGCCAACATCAAAATCGGCGGCGTCACTTCCGCCCATTGCCAGATCAATTTCTTGCTCGAGTTCATCTCCCAGATCAAGTTCACGGATAAGATTTCGGTTGACCATACGTTCACGGGGTTAGAGGAATGTGTTGAATAAA
>PKCL01000444.1 GCA_002862165.1 Planctomycetaceae bacterium | reverse complement strand
AAGCGATCGATGTATGAAGGCGGTCACCGCGTGCCTGGGATCGTTCGTTGGCCCAATCATATCGAACCAGGAAGTGAAAGTGACCTGCCGATTATTGGAAGCGATTTTTTTCCTACGGCGCTCGCAGCTGCTGGTGTTGACCTGCCGGAAAAAACTCTTGATGGGGTCAATTTGTTACCAGCAATCGAGGGACACCCTATCGAACGACCAAACCCACTCTATTGGCGATGGGGTGGTTCTGTTGCCTACCGTGAAGGACCGTGGAAGATTGTTGTTGATGAATCATTTGAGGAACCAGAACTTTACAATCTCGACAGTGATGTTGCTGAGGCGATAAACCGGGTAGCTGATGAGCCTGAACGTCTTACCGGCATGATGCAGCGGCTTCGAGAGTACACCCACGAAGTTGAAGTAGAGGCCCCTGACTGGTGGAAGAATCAGTCGTGGCGTAAAAAAAAGAAAAAGACCATAAAAAATACCCCATCGGTCAAGAAATCAAAGAAAACAGTTTCAGTTCGACCGGCGATTGATCACAAGAAGTCTTCTTTCATTCTCACCGCCGCACCTCGAGCAAAGCAGAAGACGCCGAAGCCAGAAATACAACAACAAGATTTTTCTCAGTATGCACTGTTTCTTGACTCAGCGGCTCGACCACCAACGTGTGATGCGACAGCGACTACGCTGCCACTCACGCTGAAAAGAGGCGATCATATTTGCCTTATTGGGAACACGCTTTTTGAGCGGGCACAGTTGTTTGGTTCTGTGCCAGCAACAATTCATGCGGGATTCCCAGACCATGAACTTGTCATTCGAACTCTTGCGTGGTCGGCAGACGAAGTTGGCCTCATGCCACGTCCAGAAAACTTTGCTGATCTAGAACAGCATCTTTTCTATGAAAAAGCCGACGTTATTCTGGCAGCATTTGGGTTTAATGAATCCTTTGCAGGTGAAGCTGGTGTTCCTGAATTTAAAAAACGCCTTAAAATATTTCTTGAACGGGTGAAGACGAAAGCATTCAACGGGAAGACTGCTCCAAGAATTGTGCTTGTGTCTCCCATACCAAATGAAAATGTACGCGGCGTAGCTGCTGCTGATCAGAATAATAAAAATATCACACGCTATACCTCAGCTATGAAGGAAGTTGCAGCGGAGCAGCATGTTGGGTTTGTTGATGTTGATACACCAATGCGTTCTGTGCTGAGTGGCACTGGTGATCTCACGAGTAATGGTTGTCATCTCACAAAAGAGGGCTACGCAGAATTCGCGAGCACTTTTTTTAAATCCTGCTTTGGGAGTGTGGCACCAAACGTATCAGAGCCGTTGCGTCTCGCGGTTGTTGATTTGGAACGGCAATTCTTTCGACGATACAGACCCCTGAATACCTTTTATTACACTGGTGGTCGTAATGAACGGTATGGATATCTTGATTTTCTTCCGGCCATGCGGAATTTTGAGATTATGTGTGCCAATCGAGATCGTCGAATCTGGGACATATCACACGGTCGACCATTTTCCAGTGAGGTCGATGATTCAAATGTGCCTCAGTTACCTGCAGCGGATGAGTCACGCGGGGCAAATAACTGGCTCCCCGCATCTGAGGAGCGGAAGGCATTTAAAGTCGATCCACGATTTGAAGTGAATCTTTTTGCTGGAGAGGAAGAATTTCCAGAGATAGCAAATCCTATCCAGGTTCGTTGGGATACGCGAGGTCGGCTTTGGGTCTGTACGTCTCAGGCATATCCACATGTTTATCCTGGTTTTGAGCCACATGATCGACTTGTGATTCTTGAGGATACCGACGGGGACGGAAAAGCAGATACTTCAAAAATCTTCGCTGATGATCTTCACGTACCACTGTCTTTTGAGTTTGGTGATGGAGGGGTGTATGTCTCAGAGCAACCAAATTTGACGTTTCTCAAGGATACGGATGGGGATGACCGTGCCGATGTCCATGAGGTTGTTCTTTCTGGATTTGGTACCGAAGACTCACATCATGCATTGCATGACTTTATCTGGACGCCGGATGGTGCGCTTTTATTTCGTGAATCAATATTTCATCATTCTCAGATAGAGACTCCTCACGGACCAGTTCGGCAGCAGAATAGCGGATGGTTTCGCTATGAGCCAAAGATTCACAGGCTTACAGCAGTGGGTACATATCCGAGTACAAATCCCTGGGGGGTTACTTTTGATCCATGGGGAAATCATGTCGCGAGTCATCCAATTTTTGCGGAAGCATTTCATTCATTAGATCCACCATATCCAGAGCAACATGTCCGACCACAGGGTTTGCAAGCGTACTCTGGCACGTGTGGTCAGGCATTTGTTGACAGCCCAGGGTTTCCGGCTGAACTGCAAGGTGGATATATCAAGGCACGGTATAAGCCGACAAATCGAATTGAAATTCATCGTTGGATTGAAAATGACTTTGGCTTCAATGAGCAATACGTGAGTGACCTGATCTTTTCAACAAATCTAAGTTTTATTCCTGTTGATCTCCATTTTGGACCACGAGGAGATCTTTTTATTGTGGATTGGTACAACCCAGTGAAGGGACATGCTCAATATTCATTGAGAGATTCTCGTCGTGATCGTGAGTCAGGGCGTATCTGGCGAGTGACAGCAAAAAATGGAAAGGTGTCAGAGCTTCCACGGCTTTCAGAAGCATCGGTGGATAAAGTCGCTGAGCTACTGGGTCACAGAGAGTTTCGAGTGCGGTACCTAGCCACTCGAGAACTTGCCAGTCGTGATCGCACACAGGCGACACAAGCAGTCAATACCTGGATTGATACCCTGGGAGACGAGGATCCTCGAAGAGCTCGCTCTCTGGCAGAAGGCATGGCGTGCCTTTCAACACTTGATGCAGTCAGGCCGGAAATCCTCGTTGAATTAGCCTCGAATGACGATCACCATGCACGAGCTGCTGCTATTCGGCAACTACGATATTGGCATGAAGCATTACCGGATCGACATGAAATACTTTTTAGCGCAGCGACCGACCCTTCTGGTCTTGTGCGAATGGAAGCTGCTATTGCAGCAAGTTGGATTGGGACACAAGAGGCACTCGATGCTGTTTTAAGTATCTTTCGTCAGCCGATCGGTGGGCATCTTGCATATGCAGCCGTCTGCGCACTTGAATCTTCACCTTTACAACGACATTGGCGAAACGATCAGGATAGTATTGCCCCCGCTCTTCTCAATCGAGCTCGGCGGTCACTTGAAATTAAAGAGCCAAAGGCAAAAGGCAAAGATAGAGAATTTGACAGAAGTCCAGAGACCGTTGAGGTTCGAATTTCATGTGAACCTGAGCGAATGCTTTTTACAAATAAACAATTCACGGTTCGTCCGGGCCAACCGGTGAAACTTGTTTTTCTGAATCCAGATGCAACAGACCATAATCTTGTTCTTGTAAAGCCTGGTGCAATGGAGGAGGTAGGTGTTGCAGCGAATGCAATGGCCCGTGATCCTAAAAATGCAACGAGTGATTTCATTCCAGAAGACAAACAGGATTTGATTCTTGAAGCGACACCTATGATTGGCCCGACACGAGAGTCGTTGGTCCATGTCCTGCGATTTCAAGCACCACAAGAGCCTGGGGTCTACCCGTATGTGTGTACGTTCCCTGGTCATTGGATTGTGATGAATGGCAAGATGGTTGTTGCTCGTGATCAGACGGAGGCAGAGCGTTTACTCGATGCGTGTCGGCCGACTTTCGTACAGGTTTGGAAAGTAGAAGATTTTCCAACAGTTGCGACTAGCCGGGATGAAGCAACACTGTCACGGGGCATGCATGCTTTTGCAAAAGCACAGTGTACTCAATGTCATGTCATGGCCGGCCACGGTGTAAACTTAGGTCCAAACCTGGTGACGAGCGTAAAGAAGCTTCGTGGAAAAGACCTTCTTGTACAAATTCTTGATCCTTCCTCGAAAATCGATGATGACTATCGTACGGTGCAATTTCTGCTTTCTGATGGCCGAGTCATGTCTGGTGTCGTTGCAAGTGAAACGTCAGAAACATACACGATCAGGCCAAATCTTCTGACACCAGAGAAAATCAAGCGGATAAAAAAAACAGACGTTGAAGAACGATTTCCTTCTCAGGTTTCACCGATGCCGGCGGGACTTGTTAATGTACTAACACGGCAAGAAATTCTTGATCTCGTATCGTTCCTTGAAGCTGGAGACAATCTCCCAGCCGGACTCTCCGGCCATCATGAATTACCCTCAGTTCAGTGATCATGGCTGCGGACGTATAAAAACTTCGTTACACTTTGTGTGCTACGTTAGTGACTACTTTTTTGGGGAATTCATAGAAAGCACATCATGGGCAAAGACCATCACCCGAAGGACCACGTCTCGAGCCCGAGTCGTACAATTGGCATGCGACTGTTTCTGATTTATGTCCTGCTTTATTTAGGTTTCATGGGGATCGTCTTGTTTCGACCAGATGTGCTCTCATGGCGACCACTCGGAGGAGTCAATCTAGCCATTGCCTATGGAATGGGATTAATTGCTGCAGCCTTTGTGCTGTCCTTGATTTACATGGTTGCCTGCCGAGGCATATCTCAAGACAACTGATTTTCTTCCTTGAAGGGACTTCTCGATGCTTTACGATTCATCACCTATGGCTATTGCGATCTTTGCTAGCTTTGTCCTTGGGGTGATCGGTCTCTCTTTCTGGCTGGGCCGCAAGGGACAGTCAGCAAAAGGATATTATGCTGCACACGGTGAAATCCATTGGTTTGTAAACGGGATTGCATTTGCTGGAGATTATCTTTCAGCAGCGTCATTTCTTGGTATCTGTGGCATGATTGCATTCTACGGATACGACGGATTTCTTTATTCAATTGGTTTTCTTGCCGGTTGGATTGTTGCGTTGTTTGTCATTGCCGAACCAATCAAAGCACTTGGTAAATTCACATTTGCTGACGCACTTGATGCTCGTTTTAATAGCCGAGGGATCAAGTTTGCAGTTGCAATATCAACACTTATTGTAAGTATTTTTTATCTTATTCCACAGATGGTTGGAGCAGGACATCTCATAGTTCCACTGCTTGGACTGCCACACGCTGTTGGTGTGATTCTAGTAGGTGTTGCAGTGACATTGATTGTCGTCACAGCAGGCATGGTATCTACGACATGGGTTCAGTTCATTAAAGGTTCTCTGCTCGTATTTTTTTGTGGTGTCCTGACAATCATGATTATGAATCGTGGACTACTGGTCAACGCTGGCCAACAAGGTGATGAAGATCTTCGTCCGCAGGTGCATACACAAACTCCAGATGGTCGTGTGCTTGTAAATGGTAAACCTCAAACAAAAGAGAATGACCTACGGCCAGTTGGAACACTTCACGCACTTCCTGCCAGATACGGTGATGCTCGTGAAACTGGTCCTTTACGACCACTTGAATACCTTTCGACCCTAGAAGATTCGAAGATAGTGACCTGGTCGGCGAAAAAACATACTGATGAAAAAGGGGTCCATACGACATACACACCAACGATTCGTGAGGGCAAAGATTTGCTGAAACCCGGTGGGTATTTTAAAGGCCTTTCTTCAGGAAGTCTGACGGATCGATTAAACTTTGCCAGCCTCATGCTTGCACTCTTTTGTGGTACAGCCTCATTACCACACATTCTCATTCGTTATTACACCGTGAAAGACGCTGCTGCCGCCCGCAAAAGCACGGTCGTTGGCATCGCCGCCATTGGTGGCTTCTATGTGCTGACTCTCTATCTCGGTCTTGGAGCTATGACGAGTGGATACCTTGATCCAACAAGTACGAATATGGCAGCCCCACTTCTCGCAAAGTCTTTCAATGAAACTTTATTTGCAGTTATCTCAGCAATTGCATTCACGACGGTTCTTGGCACTGTGAGTGGATTGATTATGGCAGGAAGTGGAGCCGTAGCTCACGATCTGATTGAAAATTGTTTTGGTGTCACGATGAATGATCATGAAAAAGTTAGAGCGGGTAAGATCGCCGCAGTTTTTCTCGGAGTTGTTGCGATGGTACTTGGAATTTTGTTCAAGAACTTCAACGTAAGCTTTCTTGTTGGATGGGCATTTCATATAGCTGCATCCGCAAATCTTCCAGCGCTTGTTATGCTGCTCTTTTGGCCACGGACGACAAAACATGGCATCATTGCAGCGGTGACTGTAGGTATGGTGTCGTCACTGGGATGGATACTGCTTTCGGCTGATACATTTGAGAAAGTGTACGGTCTTCCTCGAGGGGACTCGCCAATTCCATTTAGTCAACCAGGTTTGGTGACCATACCACTCGGATTTTTGGTTCTTATTCTTGTCTCACTGCTCACACCGCGACAGGAACCACATCAGGTACGCGCATGAATGACCCGCTACCTGATACGAGTGTGCTGCGTTGTGATGAAAAACATCTCCATGCCATCCGAGATATTTTTAATGAAGCCATTCTTCATACAACGGCACTGTATGAGGAATCACCACGTTCTGAAGCAATGATTGCCGCATGGTTTGCAGAAAAGCAACAGGCTGCTATTCCTGTTTTTGGAGTTGAGCAGCAGGGGATACTTATCGGTTTTGCAACATGGGGACCATTTCGACCATATCCGGCGTATTCCAAGACAGCAGAACACTCTGTGTATATTGCTGGCGAGTATCAACGGCGGGGCTTTGGTCGGCTCTTACTTGAGACCACTATTCGTGAGGCAACAGCACACCAACTTCACCTACTTGTTGCAGGCATTGACTCAACCAATGAAGCTAGCATTGCCCTTCATCGTCATGTCGGATTCACACACGCCGGAACCATTCAGGAAGCAGGTTATAAATTTAAGAGATGGCTCGATCTTGAATTTTGGCAGCGTGTTTTATAAACAAGGCTACCGGCCTACCGAAGACCGGGTTTTTGGAGATTGGTTCATCTAAAACCATTCCATTGAAGGCAAGATTGAGTGTCTTTCCTTCATAAACGTTGTGTATGACTATTCGGTTCGTGCCAATGATCTCTGCATATGTAGTTTTAGGCACCTGGTCGACGGAAATGTCGATAAGCCTGAAGAACATCATGAAGATCAGATGAGATTGTTATTTCATCTTCAGCAAAATCATTGAGCCAAGTCCTGTCACTTGAGACAGCATCAGCTAGTATTGGCAGAATCTCACCGAGTGTTACTTTTACGCTGTGTGGATCAAGTGGCTGATCGAGTAACGCAACACCCGGGGCATCATTTTCTGGACCGTTATAAACACGTAATTTTCGCAGACCCATGGCAGACTCCCTTTTGCCGTGTGCTCCAGCGGTTTTTCGCTGGGTTGTTGCCTGTTCGACAGGGTGTATTGCAAACTGCATCGTGCAGTAGGCAGATCATGGAACCCATGAATCCTGTCACAAATTTAATATCGGCAGTGGAGGCCTTAAAGTTTGACCGAATTCTCTATTTATGCCGGTTTTCGTTGTTTATGGCGGAAAACTCAAGTTTTTTGTGGTTTAGATGACTCGCCCATTACCGGATTGACTTTGCATACGCCCTGCACGCAACGCCTCACCGATGCTCTTTGGAACAAGTGCCTCAGCTTCTAAGACTCCTGCACGGTTTTCGGCAGTCTCAGCTTTCATTTCTTGTTCATGTGCGATTGCAACAGCTCGTCTTTCCTCTGCCTTGGCTCGTGCGACGCGTGTATCAGCCTCTGCTTGGTCAGCCTGAAGCCTCGCCCCGATATTTTCACCGACCTCAATGTCGGCGATATCAATTGAAACAATTTGAAACGCTGTTTGTGCATCTAGTCCTCGTTCGAGCACTGCTCTCGAAATAGTATCTGGATGTTCCATGACCTCAAAATGTGTAGCGGCTGATCCAATAGATGTAATAATTCCTTCACCAACACGCGCAATAATAGTTTCTTCAGTTGCTCCTCCAATGAGTTGTTGAAGATTTGTTCGAACTGTAACCCGAGCACGAATCTTTAATTCGACACCATTTCTGGCGACAGCAGAAAGTGTTGATTTTCCACTCGCTACATCCGGACAATCAATAACCTTTGGATTTACACTTGTCTGCACTGCATCAAGAACATCTCTGCCAGCAAGGTCGATACCACATGCTCTATCATAATCGAGATCAATACCAGCCCGATGAGCAGCGATGAGAGCACGGATGACACGGGGAACATCACCACCAGCTAGATAGTGAGCTTCAAGGATGCTAGGCGAAAGTTGTTTTCCAAGGCCGGCTTGGGTTGCCATAATCCGAGCTTGAATAATTGTGCGAGCATTGACCTTTCGCAAACTCATTCCAAAGAGTTCAAGAAATGTGACAGCCGCTTTGGACCAGTACGCCTGAAACCATATTTGGCCATAATTAAATATCAAGATCAACATTGCAAAAGCAATGATGCCGAGTATGACTCCAAAGATGACAAGTGCTTCAGGTGGCAAAGTGAATCTCCAATTCAAATACAGGGGACACAAATACGTACATTAATACTACGCAGGTGATCTCTCGATCCTACTTTGAGGAATCTGGAATGCAAAAATTTAAAGAACTTTGGCCTTGGTGCTTAAAACAGTGGTTCTAGGGCGTCTGGACCTCATTC